>NZ_JBAJNS010000005.1 GCF_037911585.1 Streptomyces sp. GSL17-111 | reverse complement strand
TCGCGCGCGCACGCGTAGGGCCCCCTCCCCGGAAACCGGGGAAACCTGGAAACCCGCAGATCAGACCCGGTTTCCGCACGGAAACCGCCTCTCCCGCGAAACCGGGTGAGGAAACCACCACAAAACAGGCGGGCCGGACCCCCGCGCGAACGGCAGATCCGGCCCTGATCCACGAACACCCTTGGGAGGAACCGTGGACCGCAAAGCAGTGTGGAGCAAGATCGCTGGAAGTACCAAGACGGCCCGGCTTGTCGCCGGGCGCGTGAACACGGCGACGGTTCGTGTTCTCGACGCGGCGGCGCCCGCGTGCGCCCCCCTGGCGGCCCGGTGGGACGCGGAGGCGGACCGCCGCCGGAAGCTCCGGACCCCGGAGCACCTGAAGGCGCTGATGGAGGCTCAGCGCAACCACACGTCGGCGCGGGCGCTGGCGGCTCGGGCGCGCGCCGATATGACGCGGGCCCGGAAGGACTCGCACAACCCGCTCGCGGCTGCTCGCCGGGCGGCGCGGGTCGCTGACAAGGCGGCGCGGAAGGGCCGGAACAAGGCCAAGGGTGACCTGAAGTCGGCGCGGAAGCAGTACCCGGCGACGCTGGCGACGGTGGCGACCTGGTCGCACGCCGGGCACGCGGTCCCGGCCGGGGCCGCCTCCTACGCGATGGCGTCGCCGTGGCCGGTGGCGACGTCGGCCGCGCTCATCGCGGGCAACGCGGCGGCGGTCCTGGTCGGGCGCCGTCAGATCACCGTGATGGTGGACGACGAGGCGACCGCCGAGGAGCGTCAGCTCATGGAGCGGCTTGACCCGTCGTGGTGGGTGCAGCACGCGGGCGACCGGGGCCTGTCGGGCACGGTGACCACTCCCCCGGCCATCACCCCGGCGGGGATCGTGGCCGAGGTCCGGCTGGATGGCGCCTGGACCGTCGAGAAGTTGAAGGCGGCCGAGGCGCAGGTGCGGGCCCTGCTCGGTGCGCGGACCGCGCTGCCGATGCGCATTCAGCCCGGGACGCGCGGCGGTTGGGCGACGCTGACCCTGCGGACCCGCAGCGCGGCCGACGGCGCCAACCTCGCGTGGACGCCCGGCGCCGCCTTCGGCGTGGACACGATCACCGGGGAGGACGTCCGGGTGCCGCTCGGTCAGCGCATGCTGATCGCGGGCCGGTCCGGCTCGGGCAAGTCCTGGTCGGCCCGGCCGCTCCTGCACGACGCGTCGGAGGGCGACTCGCACCGCCTGGTGATCATCGACCTCAAGCAGGTGGAGGGCCGCCTGTGGGACCACCGGGCGCGGGTCGCGACGACGCCGGACGAAGTCGTCGCCCTGGTCGCGGAGCTGGTCGCGGAGATGACCGAGCGGCTGTCCCTGATCCCCAAGGGCGAAGACACGCTCACGCCGACCCCGGAACGTCCGCGCATCACCGTTTTCGTGGACGAAGGCGGGGAGGTGACCACGGCGGCCAAGGAGGCGCTGCCCGGCCTGGAGTCGCTCGCGCGGATGGGCCGCGCGCCGATCATCGACCTGTGGTGGGCGACGCAGAAGCCGACCATGAGCGGATCGTCACCGGGCATCCCGTCGCAGATCGCCCCCCAGCTCTCCACGGTGGTCTCGCTGGCGGTGTCCACGCCGACCGAGGCGCGCACGGTCCTGGGTGAGGACGCGCAGGCGCGCGGCTGGCACGCGGAGTCCCTGCCCGCCCCCGGATACGCCCTGGTGCGGTCCGGGCCGGACAGCAAGCCGCACCCGGTCCGCACCCGGGCGCTCTCGCCCCGGGAGGTGGTCGCGCTGCCCGACCGGCCGGTCTGGCGAAGGGAGTCGGCCGCCGTCTCGGCGTCGGTGCCGGTCGAATCGGCGCGGCCCACGCTCACCCTGGTCAAGGACCCGGCCGCCGACGCGACGGCGGCTTCGGTGCCCGCGCCCCGGTCGGACGCCGAGTCGGCTGTCCTCGACGCGGTGCGCGCCGGGGCCACCCGACAGAAGCAGGTGGTGGAGGCGTCCGGGCTCGCCAAGGGCACGGTGTCCAAGGCGGTCGGCCGCCTGGTCGAGCGCGGCGAGCTGCTGCGCGCCGAGGACGGCTCGCTGTCCATCGCGGCCGGGGAGGTGTCGGCATGACGCGCATCTCGCACGCCCTGACGCTCGCCGCGATGGGCGCCACGGCTGGCGCCCTGGCGTCCTGGCTGCCGGTGTGGTGGCTCGGCGTCCTGGTCGCGCTCGTCCTCGATGGCGCCTGGTGGACGGCCGCGCAGTACGAGTCCCGGATGCGGGACGCCGGAGCGGACGCCCGGCCGGTCACCCGCCTCACGTGGGGGATCGCGGCCCTGTCGACCGTGCTCCTGGTCGTGCACGCGGTCGAGACGTCCAGCGTTGCGTGGGGCGCCGTGGCGGTCCTCCCGCTGGTGTCCCGGGCGCTCACCTGGGTGCACTCCCTGTGGGAGGGAACGGAGCTGACCCCGGAGGCCCTGGCGGAGATCCGCACGCACCGCCAGGAGCAGCGCGACCGGGTGGCCATCGACCGGGCCCGGCTGCGGGCCGAGACCGAGACCGAGCGGGCACGGCTTGCAGAGGTGTCCGTGGCGGCCGAGGCGCTCGCGACCGAGCGGGCCGCCGCACTCGACCGCATGCAGCGGGCGCACGACCTGACGGAAGGCTCCCGCTCGATGGCGGCGGCCCTGCCGTCCGGCTGGGACACCCCGGCGGTACACCCCGGTACGGACCCGGCCTCGGAGGTGTCCCCCACCCCCCGGGTGGCCCTCGCGCCGGCAACCGCATCCCCGCTGGTCATCTGCGGGGGACACCTTGAGATCCCGCCTGTCCCCCCGCGCCCGAAGCTGAGCACCAGGGAGGCCCGCGCCGCGATTGAGCGGGCCTACCGGGACGGCCTGAGTGTCCGTGAGGCGGCCCGCGTCGCGACCCGGTCCCCGAGCCAGGTACAGCGCGTCTTCGCGGAGCTGGACGCGCTCGCGCCCATTGCGGGCCAGACCGTCATCGGGGGACACGGAAGCGGCCTGACGCACCGAAGCCCCGTCCGGTCACCGGGCGGGGCTTCGCGGTAGATGGATGATCCCCCACGGCGACGGCGAGTACGGCACCGTCACGTGGGCTGCCCACTCGACGGCTACCGCCGCGCGATCTCGACCCAACGAGAGCCGCGGACCCGGCGGACGTTGCTCGTGACGAGCGTACGAGAGTCCAGCACCACCCCGCCACAGCACCCCGCCGGAGTTGGACGCCGCTTACCGCTCCGCGCTCGCCATACGAGCGCAGATGGCCCCGTGAACCCTCAGCCCACCCCCCCAGAGCCCCGCAGGCCCGCGCTGCCACTGCGGCACCCCCATCACCCGCACGCCCGGCAAACGGCCGCGCATCTACTGCTCGCCCCGCTGCCGGATGGCTGCCAAGCGCGCCATCGACCGGGCCACTGCGCTGCCCACCACGACCGGTGAGGCGGCACCTCCTGAGGCAAAAGCGAACAGGCGCCTTGGTACTACCGGAGAAAGTGCAACCCGCGCAGGTCAGAGCGCTGCGCGGGGGGCCGCCGGGGCAAAAGCGGACACGCCTGCCGCGCTTGCCCGAGACGGCCGCTGGACCCTGCGGGAGGGCCTGTCTCGCGTGACGAACGACAAGGCTCTGAAGGGGTGCGGCCGGTCCGCCATCGCGGGCGGCGTCTCGGTCGTGATGAACGGCGGCGTCGCCCACCTGACCGGCGTCGCGACGTGCGGGAAGATCCACCTCTGCCCGGTGTGCTCCGCGAAGATCCGGGCCGCCAGGTCCGAGGAGATCGACACCGTCACCGGCGCGTGGCAGGCGGCCGGTCACGGGCTGGCGATGATGACCCTGACCCTGCGGCACTACCGGCGGATGCCGCTCGGTACGACCCGGCGCCGGGAGCGCGGCGGGCTGGTCGCAGTTCAGCACGACGCGTGGATCACTGCGTTCGGAAGCCGCGCCGGGAAGATGTGGCAGCGGCTCCAGGAAGACCACGGGATTGTCGGCTACGTCCGCGTCTGGGAGTGCACCGTGGGCGCGGACCACGGATGGCACCCGCACTTCCACGTACTGCTGTTCACGTCGGCACCGTGGACCCGCGACCGTGCCGACGCCTTCGAGGGGGCCGCCCGCGCCCGCTGGGTCCGCTCGGTGGAGAAGGCGGGCGGCTACCGGCCGAACGACAAGGGCGTCAAGGTCGATGTCCCCCGGCCGCAGGACGCCCGGCAGTTCAGCCGGTACCTGTTCAAGAGCCAGGACGGCAAGGCTCGGTTCGAGCGCTGGGCGCCCGGCGCCGAGCTTGCCCGCACCGACATGAAGCACGGACGCCGGGCGTCCCGCACCCCGTTCGAGGTGGCCGAGGGCGCGGCGGCCGGGCTCGCCGACGACGTGCCGCTGTGGCACGAGTACGAGCGGGCCGCCCACGGCATCCGCGCCATGTACTGGTCCAACGGCTTGCGCGCGTTGCTGGCCGAGCTGGTGGAACTGGACGACCGGACTGACGAGGAGATCGCGGCCGAGGAGATCGGCGGCGAAGGCGTGGCGCTCATCCCCGCCGAGACCTGGTACGGCGCCGTCCTCCGCTACCGGGGCCGCTCGCTGGAGTTGCTCCGGGCGGCCGAGTCCGGCGGCGTCACGGCGGTCCAGGCCCTCATCTCCGGATGGGGTCTGGAGTGGGGGAGGGACGTCCTCCCGGCGCCCGTCCCGGACGCGGACTGATATCAGTCCGCACTATCTCGCTTCCGGCTCCTACTGCCCGGGGTGTGCTCTGCGGGGCACACCCCGGGCAGACCCAAAAGCAGACCTGCCGCACACCCGTCGCAGGGGCACCGGGCGGTGCTCGTGCTCCTGGTCGTGCTCGACGTCGTGCAGCTGCTCGACGTCGGCGGCCGTGGGATCGGTGATGCAAGGGTGTGCGGCATGAGACGAGAGATCCCACGGGACGGGGAGGGCCGGCGGTTGTGCGAGCACTGCCTCACGCCGGTGCCGGAATCGCTGGGCACGAAGCCGCGGCGGTACTGCTCGCGCAGCTGTCGGCAGCGTGCGTACGAGGTGCGGCGGCAGCGCGAGGCGGTCGAGCTGGCCGTCGCGGTGCGCGAGTCGATGCGGCGCCAGGGCCTCGACCCCGACGCTCCGCCGGACTTCCCGGCCCGAGGAACGTCACGTGACGTTCGCCGAGTTCCGCCCCCTGCAACGTCACGTGACGTTGCGGAGTCCGCTGGTCAGCTCGCGTTTCCGGTGGGCGGTGAACCGAGCGGCGGCGCGGACTAGGCGACGGCGTGCCCGGCGGGTTCGCGCGGCAGCGTGGGCAGTGACGGTCGGGGCCGACGTCCTGGTCGTGGTCCTCGACCCCGGCCGCCCGCGCGAGTAGCCCGGCGGCGGGGTGGTGTGTCACCGGCGGGCGGCCAGGGCAGGCCCGCGTAGCGGGTGAGCGCCACGCCCGCCACGGCGGCGGCGGCGTCCGTCACGGCGGCGCGGTCCCTGCGCCCGTGTGGCGCCGGGCCGCACCGGGTGCGGCCTTTTCGGCGGCCGTCGCAGGAGGGGGACGGGCACCCCCTCCCCCGTAGCCAGCCTCCCCCTGAGGACCCCGTGCCGGGCGGCAGTCGGCAGCGGTGGCGCCACGTAAACCGCCCAGCGTGGCCGACAAGGGCCACAGACGGCCGTCTGAGCGCCTGTCAGGGGCGGGGTGGGGTCATCGCCTTGTGCCACGGGGTGAGGGCCGCAGACGGCCGTACAGGCAGGTACGCGGAAAAGCGCTGCGGGCCGAGTCGGGGAGTTGGCCGTGCAAAGACGAAGGCCCCGCCGGATACCGGCGGGGCCTTGCCGTGGGGCAGGGTCACGAGTGGTGGACGCGCCACCGCCCCGGCGGGGCTGCGGAAGCGCGCCAACCTCGATCAGGTCGCCCTGGGCGTCCACGTAGACGTTCCGGGACAGGGACACGGGTGCGCCGGTGGTGATGCCGAGTGCCTGTGCCTGCTCCTCCGATGCTGCGGCGGCGGTCGTCGCTTCCTCGGAGGCGACTGCCCGGCGGCCGGTCGCTGCCTCGATGGCGGACGGCGTGCCGCCGATGATCCGGTCGCGGACCAGCAGGGCGGGCACAGCGTCGGCGAGTTCGCGGGCGAACCAGCTCGTTGACGCGCTGACGGGCTGGTCCTCGGAGTTGTGGGTGATCCGCTGTGGGCGGACGGCCTGCCCGCCCGCCTCGATGTCGAGGAGATCCGCGACCCACTCCGGGGGTTCGGACAGGTCGGCGCCGGTGATGACGGCGTACTCGCCGTCGGCGTAGATCCGGCCCGTGGTCAGGGCCGCTTCCAGGCGGTCTGCCGCCGTGCGGTGCAGGGTCCGGTGAGTGCTGACCGTGGTGGCCGCTCCCTGCCGGGCTTCGGCCAGTCCCTCCGCCTTGAGCGTGCGGTGCACCTTCTGCGCGGTGGCGGTCGAGATGCCGTACTCGGTCGCCAGGTCGCGGACCGACGGCAGCTTGTCGCCGTGCTTCAGGTCCCCGCTCACGATCTTCTGCTTCAGCTCCGCGACCACCTGGAGGTACGGCGGGGTGCGCTCTAGGGACATGCCCGGCTCCTTCTGTAGTAGGTGTGCTATCCGCTATCACAGTGTACGCCTTGACACAGCAACTGTGCTACTACAGTATGGAGCCCGTCGGACGGTGCTCCTTCGGGGGCGGTCGGACGGCCCGGAAACCGGGGGCTC
>NZ_JBAJNS010000004.1 GCF_037911585.1 Streptomyces sp. GSL17-111 | reverse complement strand
GCCGCCTCGATCTCGGCCGCCTCGACCACGGCAGCCGAACGCGCCAGCTCCGCCCAGACGGCCGCCTGCGCCACGAACTCAGGCGGCAGGCTCTCCCGATGGCGAGCGGTCAGCAGTTCCTCCGCCTGAGCCCGGTACTCGGCACTGGTCATCTCAAGATCCCTTCGTGTCGTCGGCCCTGCGCCATGCTCGCGAGGTGTTCGGAGAGACGCCGGTCAGCTCGTAGATGCGGCGCAGCGGCACTTCCATCCGCACGGCCTCAACCAGGACCGGGCGCAGCTCGGCATCCAGGGCTTCGAGCTGCGCCAAAAGCTTGATCCGCTTCTGGCCGATCGGCTTCAGCTCTGCCTCGGCTTGCGCCCGAAGCTCAGCTGGCGTCTTCTGCTTCATGTGCGCAGACTGACACACTCACGCAGCTTGCACAAGCACCCTACGCCCCCAACTCGACCGCCCGCAGCGCTTTTCCGCGTACCTGCCTGTACGGCCGTCTGCGGCCCTCACCCCGTGGCACAAGGCGATGACCCCACCCCGCCCCTGACAGGCGCTCAGACGGCCGTCTGTGGCCCTTGTCGGCCACGCTGGGCGGTTTACGTGGCGCCACCGCTGCCGACTGCCGCCCGGCACGGGGTCCTCAGGGGGAGGCTGGCTACGGGGGAGGGGGTGCCCGTCCCCCTCCTGCGACGGCCGCCGAAAAGGCCGCACCCGGTGCGGCCCGGCGCCACACGGGCGCAGGGACCGCGCCGCCGTGACGGACGCCGCCGCCGCCGTGGCGGGCGTGGCGCTCACCCGCTACGCGGGCCTGCCCTGGCCGCCCGCCGGTGACACACCACCCCGCCGCCGGGCTACTCGCGCGGGCGGCCGGGGTCGAGGACCACGACCAGGACGTCGGCCCCGACCGTCACTGCCCACGCTGCCGCGCGAACCCGCCGGGCACGCCGTCGCCTAGTCCGCGCCGCCGCTCGGTTCACCGCCCACCGGAAACGCGAGCTGACCAGCGGACTCCGCAACGTCACGTGACGTTGCAGGGGGCGGAACTCGGCGAACGTCACGTGACGTTCCTCGGGCCGGGAAGTCCGGCGGAGCGTCGGGGTCGAGGCCCTGGCGCCGCATCGACTCGCGCACCGCGACGGCCAGCTCGACCGCCTCGCGCTGCCGCCGCACCTCGTACGCACGCTGCCGACAGCTGCGCGAGCAGTACCGCCGCGGCTTCGTGCCCAGCGATTCCGGCACCGGCGTGAGGCAGTGCTCGCACAACCGCCGGCCCTCCCCGTCCCGTGGGATCTCTCGTCTCATGCCGCACACCCTTGCATCACCGATCCCACGGCCGCCGACGTCGAGCAGCTGCACGACGTCGAGCACGACCAGGAGCACGAGCACCGCCCGGTGCCCCTGCGACGGGTGTGCGGCAGGTCTGCTTTTGGGTCTGCCCGGGGTGTGCCCCGCAGAGCACACCCCGGGCAGTAGGAGCCGGAAGCGAGATAGTGCGGACTGATATCAGTCCGCGTCCGGGACGGGCGCCGGGAGGACGTCCCTCCCCCACTCCAGACCCCATCCGGAGATGAGGGCCTGGACCGCCGTGACGCCGCCGGACTCGGCCGCCCGGAGCAACTCCAGCGAGCGGCCCCGGTAGCGGAGGACGGCGCCGTACCAGGTCTCGGCGGGGATGAGCGCCACGCCTTCGCCGCCGATCTCCTCGGCCGCGATCTCCTCGTCAGTCCGGTCGTCCAGTTCCACCAGCTCGGCCAGCAACGCGCGCAAGCCGTTGGACCAGTACATGGCGCGGATGCCGTGGGCGGCCCGCTCGTACTCGTGCCACAGCGGCACGTCGTCGGCGAGCCCGGCCGCCGCGCCCTCGGCCACCTCGAACGGGGTGCGGGACGCCCGGCGTCCGTGCTTCATGTCGGTGCGGGCAAGCTCGGCGCCGGGCGCCCAGCGCTCGAACCGAGCCTTGCCGTCCTGGCTCTTGAACAGGTACCGGCTGAACTGCCGGGCGTCCTGCGGCCGGGGGACATCGACCTTGACGCCCTTGTCGTTCGGCCGGTAGCCGCCCGCCTTCTCCACCGAGCGGACCCAGCGGGCGCGGGCGGCCCCCTCGAAGGCGTCGGCACGGTCGCGGGTCCACGGTGCCGACGTGAACAGCAGTACGTGGAAGTGCGGGTGCCATCCGTGGTCCGCGCCCACGGTGCACTCCCAGACGCGGACGTAGCCGACAATCCCGTGGTCTTCCTGGAGCCGCTGCCACATCTTCCCGGCGCGGCTTCCGAACGCAGTGATCCACGCGTCGTGCTGAACTGCGACCAGCCCGCCGCGCTCCCGGCGCCGGGTCGTACCGAGCGGCATCCGCCGGTAGTGCCGCAGGGTCAGGGTCATCATCGCCAGCCCGTGACCGGCCGCCTGCCACGCGCCGGTGACGGTGTCGATCTCCTCGGACCTGGCGGCCCGGATCTTCGCGGAGCACACCGGGCAGAGGTGGATCTTCCCGCACGTCGCGACGCCGGTCAGGTGGGCGACGCCGCCGTTCATCACGACCGAGACGCCGCCCGCGATGGCGGACCGGCCGCACCCCTTCAGAGCCTTGTCGTTCGTCACGCGAGACAGGCCCTCCCGCAGGGTCCAGCGGCCGTCTCGGGCAAGCGCGGCAGGCGTGTCCGCTTTTGCCCCGGCGGCCCCCCGCGCAGCGCTCTGACCTGCGCGGGTTGCACTTTCTCCGGTAGTACCAAGGCGCCTGTTCGCTTTTGCCTCAGGAGGTGCCGCCTCACCGGTCGTGGTGGGCAGCGCAGTGGCCCGGTCGATGGCGCGCTTGGCAGCCATCCGGCAGCGGGGCGAGCAGTAGATGCGCGGCCGTTTGCCGGGCGTGCGGGTGATGGGGGTGCCGCAGTGGCAGCGCGGGCCTGCGGGGCTCTGGGGGGTGGGCTGAGGGTTCACGGGGCCACTGCGCTCACGCGGAGGGGTAAGCGGCGCAACTCCGGCGGGGTGCTGTGGCGGGGTGGTGCTGGACTCTCGTACGCTCGTCACTGAGCAACGTCTCCGGTTCTCGGTTGGGTCGAGATCGGGGGCGGACGGCCCGGAGTTGCGAACTCCGGGCCGTCGCCGTTTGGGGGGATCATCCTCTACCGCGAAGCCCCGCCCGGTGACCGGACGGGGCTTCGGTGCGTCAGGCCGCTTCCGTGTCCAGCCCGATGACGGTCTGGCCCGCAATGGGCGCGAGCGCGTCCAGCTCCGCGAAGACGCGCTGTACCTGGCTCGGGGACCGGGTCGCGACGCGGGCCGCCTCACGGACACTCAGGCCGTCCCGGTAGGCCCGCTCAATCGCGGCGCGGGCCTCCCTGGTGCTCAGCTTC
>NZ_JBAJNS010000003.1 GCF_037911585.1 Streptomyces sp. GSL17-111 | reverse complement strand
GAAAGGCCGGCGACCGCGACGGGGGCGGCCACCTCCCACCAGGCGGTGCCGGGGACGGCCAGGGCGGCGGTGTAGCAGCCGGACAGGCCGAGGACGGGCAGCGCCCGGTGGCAGGCAACCAGGAGGCCGCTGCCCCCGGCGCGGGTGCGGCGCCACAGGTGGGCCAGGGCGCCGGCCCCGGCCGCGACCGCGCCGACGTGCAGCGGCCACGGCCCGGCGTGCGGGCCCACGGCGGCGAGCACGCCCCCGGCGCCGTACAGGACCCGCTCAGCGGCCGCCAGGCGCCGGGCTGCGGCCGGGGCCAGGCGTCGCGGCGCGGGGCCAGGCGGTGCGGTCTGGACGGTCTCGGCGGTCATGGCAGGGGTCCTCCTGGTCAGATCGGTGGTGGTGGGGTGTGCGTGAGGGGCCCCGGGGCCGTGGCGGCGCCCGGGGCCCCTCACAGGGGGTGGGGCAGGGTCAGCGGGTCCTGTAGAAACCGGGCTTGGCCTGCCGGACGTCCGGGCGGGCGTTGACGGCCTCGTAGATGCCCCGGTACTCGCTCTGGTGGGCCTGCGACGTCTCGCGGGCGTGGGCCTCCATGGCGTCAGCGGCCCCGGCCAGCTCGCCGGACGCCTCAGCCACCGCGCGCAGGGAGAGGGCCGCCTCGTGGATGAGGGCGGTGAACCGCTCCTCGACCTCGGCGGCCCCGGCCTGCTCGGCGATCCGGTCGGCCTCGTCGGCGTCCGCGCCCATCCGGCGCTGCAGGGCGTTGAGCCCCTCTTTCAGCTCCAGGGCCGCCCCGGTCAGGGTCGCCATGCGGAAGGCCAGGGCGAGGAAGGAGGCCCGCCCGGTGTGCTCGGGCTGGTGTGCGTTGTAGTGCTCGATCTCTGAGCCCATGTCAGTCCTCGTTGTGGATGCGGGCGGACGGCGTGTGCAGCCCGGCGTCGGCGGCGGCCTGCTGCACGGGCCGGTAGGCGTTGTGCATCTCGTCGTGCGCGACCTCGACTGCTTCGGCGGCGGCGAGGGATTCGGACCGCATCTCCTCCGCCGTGCGGGCGACGACGTCCATGGACTCAGCGAGGTGGTCCATGGCGCCGCTGGTCATGCGGCCGATCACGTTGTGGTGCTCGCGCAGCTCCTCGGCCAGGGCCTCCAGGGAGCGGCGCAGCGCGCGGGCCTTGTCCGCGAGAGCCGCGCACTCGTCGTACGTGGCGAAGGTGTGCGTCTTGGACGCGGCGAGGTGGTCCAGGACGTCGTCCAGGGTCACCTCCGTCATGTGCTGGGCGGCCACCCCGGCCGGTGCGGCCGGGCGGGGGATGCGAGCGGGGGCACTCACAGGCGGGCTCTCCTTCGTCGTGCGGGTGGTGCCGGGGCGGGGCCCGGCGGGGTGTTGCGGTGCGCGGGGCAAGCCCCGCACTCCGGTGGTGACAGCCGCGTGCGGTGCCGGGTCGGGCCGCTCCTGGTGGCGGTCGGCGGGGCCGGGTCGGTCGGCCCGCTCCACGGTGATGACGGTCTCCGTCCAGGAGGTGGCGGCGTGCAGGTCCTCATCCGCGCTGCGCCTGGTCCCGCGCGGCGGCGGGTGCGGTGCCCACGGGCCGCCCCGGGGCGGGGGCGTGCTGCTCGTGTCCGCGTGACCGGTGCGCCGCCTCCACGTGCGGCGGGCGCGGTCCCGGAAGCGGCCGGCCTTGCCCGGCGTCGTCGAGCCGCCCGGGGCGGAGGGGCCGGGGCCACTCGCTTTGCCGCTGCCGTGTCCGCGCCGCTTGGCGTCGGCCCGGCGGCACTTGCGGCACCGGCACTCGTGGACGTCGTGCGCGTCGGCGGTGCCGTGCTTGACGCCGGGAACCTTCCTCACGGGCTTCGGTCCTCCTGCCGGTCCTCGACTGCCGGGCTTGTGGGGGCCGCTGGCCTTTCGGTCGGCGCCGGTGGTCGGCTTGCTCTCCGGGCCCGTCTTGTGGCCCGCTCCGCCGCCGTGCTTGTCGCCGGGGTTCTTCCGTCCGGGCCGGTCGGGCGCCTTGCCGGGGGTCGTCTTGCGGTCCCTGACGCGCTCCAGGGCCCCCTTCGAGGGGCCGCCGTGCCCTTTGCCCCTGCCGGGGGCCAGAACGCCCGCAGAAGGCTTCAAGGGCTTGTCCGTGCCCCCCTTGGGCTTCCTGCCGTCCGTGCCGCTCCCGCTGGTCGGCTTGCCGCCGCCGGGTGCGTCCTTCCGGGGTGGCTTGGCCCCCGGTCCGCCGCCGGGCTTCCCGCCGTCCTTGCCGCTGGTCGGCTTCACCGGGGCGGGCTTGGGCTTGGCCGGGTCACCCGGCCGCGGCTTCCCTGCCCCGCCGCTGCCGGTGCCGGTCGGCTTCTTCCCCGAGGCCCCCGAGGCCCCCGAGGCGGCCGTGTGCGCGCCGCTGCCGCCCTTGCCGGGCTTGGCCGAACCGGCGGACCCTCCCGCGCCCTTGCGGCCGTCCTGGAGCGCCTTGCGGCCGAACTCGGCGGACGTGGGGACCTTCGCCAGGCGCGCGCGGGCGTCCTCCTCGGCGGCCTTCCGCTTCACCTGCGCCTCGCGCCACACCGCCTCTTCGGCGGCGCGCTCCTGGCGGCGCTGCCTCCAGTCCCCCACCAGGGTCACAGTGCCGCGCAGCGCGGCCAGGGCGACGGCCAGGACGGCGGACAGCGACAGCGCGCCGAGGCGCGGCCCCTGCTGCTGGTCGGTGTCGGCCAGACCCTCGGACCGGAACGTCGCCGGCACCTCGCCGGGCGGGAGGTCGGGCAGCGGCGGGGGACCGGGCGGCGCGGGGGCGGTCGCGTCCGTCAGGTCGTCGGCGGCCGAGCGGCGGGCCCGGCCGGGAACGGGCTCGGCCCCGCTGTCCGGGGCGGGGTCCGGGGGCGGGGCCGAGGGGGGCGGCGGGGGTGCGGCCGGGATGCCGGGGAGCGGTGGGGGGCCGACCTCCGGCAGCGGCGGCGGGCCCGGCGGGTCTGCCGCCCGGGGCCGGAAGTTGATCACGTTCGTGTCGTCCACGGTGCCTCCACGGGAGTTGACAGACCGTGACCGCCTCGCGTACGCGCGCGGGCGCTCGTGCGCTCCTGCGCTCGTGCCGCTCGTGTTGGGGGCGAGGCAGTCACGGTCTGCGGGGTGAGGATGAGGATGATGACGGCCGCGACCGCTACCGTCCGTAGCGGTCGCTGAAGTGCTTGAGCGTCGTGGACAGGTCGTTCCACGCCGTCTCGTCGCCGTTCGCGGCGTGCTCACGGGCGATCCGGCGGGCCTCGTCCCACCACAGTTCGGCGAGCCCGCGCGGGCCTCGCGCGGCCTGCGCCTGCTGCCGGGTCAGGGCGTGCCGCTGCCGGTTGTAGGCCCGGCGCTGCTCCCTGGTCATCGGCTGGGGCATCGGCTGGTCCATCAGGCTCCTCGCTTCCAGAGCTCGTTGATGCCGCGCGCCGGGGCGGGCACGGCCGGGGCGTCGGCGGCGGGGGTCTCGGTGGCCGGGGCGACGGAAGCCGCGGCGGTCTTGTGCAGCGACTTCGCGGCGGCGGTGGCGACGGACTGGCGGGGGCCGGCCTTCTTCGCCTCCTTCGCCCGGCGCCGCTCCTCGCGCTGTCCGGGGAGGGCGGCCACGTAGCGGACGTGGTCGGCGTAGGTGGTGCGCAGGGCCTCCATGGCGCGTTCCTGCGTCCGGGACGCCTTGACCGCCTTGCGCAGGTGCTTCTCGACCTTCCGGGCCCGGCGGGTGGCCGACCAGCGGCCGTCACCCTCGACGTGCTGGGAGCGCAGGCCGGACTGGAGGGCGGCGAGCGCGGCGGCGTAGGCGTCGGCGTCGGCCGCGTGCTCCTGCTGCCGTGCGGCCGTCCACGTCGTCATCGCGGACAGGGCGAGGAGGCGTTCGTACTGCTCGGGGCGGTTGATGTCGGGGGAGTTCGGCACGGTGCTCCTCCTGGTCGGGGGCGGGTGTGGGTGGGTGGTCGGGCGGTCCTGGTGGTCCCGCAACCGCCCCCGGCCCGGTCGGGTCGGGGGCGGCAGAGGCAGCGCCAGGAAGGTGCCGCGTTCGCATGTCCGTGACCAGGACCCGTCAGGAGGCGGCGCCGACCGGGGTGGCCGGGCCGCCTCCTGGCGGGTGTTGGTGCTGGTCAGCAGCCGGTGCAGGGCTCGGGCCACGAGCACTCGTGGTCGGCGAGGTCAGCGGCCCGGCAGGCTTCGTTGCAGTACGGGGCTCCGCCGGGGGCGCCGCACAGGTAGCACGCGTGGTCGTCCATGTCAGTTCTCCTCGTCTTCGCAGTGGCAGGTGCAGCCACGACCGGCGCATCGGCCGCAGTCCTGGCAGGTGTCACAGGTGGTGCAGTGGTGGCAGCCGCGCGGTACGGGTGGCCAGCAGGCGCAGCCGGTGGGCTGCCATGGCTCCGGGGAGCCGAACAGGCCGAGCTGCCCCGGCACCGGTCCGGCAGGGACGGCGCGGCGGGCGCGGCGGCGGGTGTTCGTGCGTGCCATCAGCGCGCCCCCGCTCCGGTCAGCTCGGTGGCCGACGCCTCCCCGGCGGGGTGTTCGTGGCGCGCCTCCCGGGTGCGTTCGGAGACCCACGCGAGGGACCAGCCGGTCCGCCGCGCGAGTTCGCGAACACCCGCGCCCTCAGCGACACCGGAGACGATCGCGGCGCGCGCCTCGACCTCCGGGAGCTTGTCGCTCGCGGTGTTCGCGGCGGCGGTCGCCGAGGTGTTCGCGGACGGCTGGGAGGGCTGTGCGCGAACACCTGCGGAGTGTTCGCGGCGGGCCTTGCGCTCCTGCCGCTGGCGTTCGCGCTCCTGGCGCTCCCGCTCCTCCTGCTCGCGGGCCTCCTGCTCCTGGCGCTCCTTCTCGGCCCGCTCACGCTCCTCGCGTTCCTGCCGGTCACGGCGCTCTCGGTCCTCCCGCTCGCGGCGCTCAGCGCGTTCGCGCTCAGCCCGTTCGCGTTCCTGCTGCGCCTCCCACTCGCGCTGTTCGCGGGCGGCCTCCCGCCGTTCGCGCTCAGCCCGTTCGTGGTGTTCGCGCTCCTCCCGCTCTCGGCGTTCGCGGATGGCCTCGGCCCGTTCGCGTTCCTCGCGTTCGCGGTGTTCGCGGGCCTCCCGTTCGGCGCGTTCGCGGTCTTCCCGCTCCCGGTGTTCGCGGCGTTCGCGTTCGGCCTCCTCACGCTGTTCGCGGGCGATGCGGTCCAGTGCCCGGGTGATCGCCCGGCGGTACGCGAGGGCGGCCTCTGCGGTCACGATCAGGAGCAGCGGGGCGACCGCGTGAACGGCCACTCCCACGGCGTCGCCCTTGAGTGCGCTGTCGCCCACGTTCAGGGCGAGGGTCATGCAGCCGGTGAGCCATCGCAGGATGGCCGGCCACCTGCCGCCGTGCTCGCCGAGGCGGGAGACCGTGGCGTCCAGGCGGATCACGATGACCACGGCGGCGTCCACGACGACCGGCAGGATCGGCGCGGTCCAGTCCCACTCGTCCGGGGTGACCCGCTGCACGAGTGGGGTGACCGTCAGGACGGAGAACAGGACGGCGCCGAAGGTGATCGTCCAGGTGCCGCCGGACAGGGTCCGCTCAATGGACTTGAGCTGTCCCGGGGTCAGGGTTGCCAGCGTCTTCACAGGACGCCTCCTAGGGGGAGGGCCTGGACCCGCCAGGTGACCTCGCTGGCGGCCGGGAGCGCGGCGCCGGGGGTGTGGGAGGTCCACCCCTCGCGGGGGGCGCCCTCGGCCTCGGCGGCGGCCTCCGCCGCCTCCATGCTGGCGTGGACGCTGTGCAGCACCCCGTGCCGGAACAGGACGTAGACGCGGGCCGCTCGGGCGGCCTGGCGCCGCGCGGTGCGCAGCAACGCCCGCAAGGCCACGCGGTCCTCGGCGTCCAGGAGGATCTGAGCGCGGGCGGCGTCCACCTCCTCTCGGGCGGCGTCGCGCTCCTTGCTGGTCTGCTTGATGACGGCCTGGAGGCCGCTGAACTGCGTCTCCAGGTCGCCGCGCAGGGCCTCGGCGGCGGCCTCCGCGACGTCGGCGCGGTCGGCCTCCTCGACGTACGCCTGGTGCCACTTCTCGGACTCGTCGCTGTAGATCTGCGCGGCGTGGTCGGCCTCGTCGCGGTCGGCGTGCAGCGCGGCCAGGGTCGTCGTGCGGATGATGCGGAACATCGGGTGGGTCTCCTCATGGCGGCCGGGGCCGGGCCCTGCTCGGTGAGCGTGGGCCCGGCCCCGGCGGGAGCGGTCAGTTCTGGGTAGCGGCGAGGACGGCCCGCAGGCGGCGCAGGCGGGCCGTCAGGGCGTCCAGACGCGGCAGGACGGCGTCCAGGCCGTGGAGGTCCAGGTCCACGGCGAACCCGTCGCACCAGAACGCCACCACCGGGGCGGTGGGGTGGTCGGGGTCGAGGAACAGGGCCGCGTGGCCGACGTCGGGGCGGGGCCGGTCGGGGGTGAGGGCCGGACAGGTGCCGGTGCCCCGTACGGTCGCGGCGCTCACCGCGCGAGCTCCGCGAGGCGGCGGGCGGCTTCCTGGGAGGCGGCGAGGTCGGCGGCGGCACGCTGGCGGGCGGCCTCCATCTCGGCGGCCTGCTGCTGGCGGGCGGCCTCGGCCTGGTCCTGGCTCACCGGGAACCGCCCCCCTGGCGGACGCGGCGCAGGGCCTCGTCCATGTCCGGGTCGGAGTCGGCGGGGATGGCGTGCAGGTACGCGGCGTGCAGCTGCTCGGCGCAGCGGCAGCGCCAGTAGCCGCACAGGGGGCACGCGTCATCAGCGGCGGTGATCAAGTTAGGGTGCGTCATGCGCCTTGCTCCTCCTGGTCAAGGAATGGTGGGCGCAGCGACGGCCCCCGGGATGAAGGCGTCTGTAGCGCCTCCGGGGGCCGTCGTGCTGTCCCGGCACGGGATGTGCCGGGGGTCAGTGGGTGCGGTGCCTCGGGCACGCGCAGGGGGGCCACTGGAAGGTGTCCAGCGGCGGAAGGTCGTCGCCGTGGTGGACGGCGAGCGTGGGGCCGTAGGTCCGGCCGCTGTCGTGGCTGACGCGGATGGTCAGCAACGGCGGGGGACCGGCGGCGGGCTCCTGGCCCTGGTCGTCGGGGGCCGTCACGCGGCGGCCAGGACCGGCACGGGGGCCGGGGTGGTGTCGGCGGGCGCCTCGGCGAGCGTGACGCGCAGGGAGGCGGCGCAGGGGCGCATGGGCACCTCTCCGAGGCCGAGGCGGGCGTAGGTGGCACGGATGGCGTCCAGGTCCGGGGTCTGCCGGGAGGACCGGACCCGCTCGACCAGGGCCGCCCCGTACCGGCCGCTCGGCGCCCGGTCCAGCAGCTTGCGCGCCCGGCGCTTGCCCCGGTCCCCGGCGCGGGCCAGGTCGGTGGCCTCCGCGTAGGCGGTCGCGGCCGCCTCGATCTCCTCGGCCAGCTCGGCGGCCTCCTGCGGGGACAGGACGTCGGCCGGGTCCGGCACGGAGGCCGGCGCCTGGTCGCGGACCAGAGCGGACGGCGCGGCCACGCAGCGCACGGCGTCGGTGAGGACGCGGGCGGCACGCGCGGCACGGCGAGCGATGCGGTCGAGCATGGGTTCCTCCTGGTGAACGGGTGGAGCGGTGGTGCGCGGCGCACCGGGGGTCTGTAGCTCCCCGGTGCGCCGAGTGCCCCGGACCGGAATCGAACCGGCCTGACCAGCGAAAACGTGGTCTCCCTGTCGGGGCTCCGTCACCAGTTCCGGCAGCGTGCTGCCGTTTGTAGGTCTGGTGACCCACCGTCCGGCGTTGCCAAGGCGCACCCGTAGGCGCGTGCCGACGAACCTCGCCCCGATCTGCCCCGGGACCCTTCGTCACTGGTGGGGTGCACCGTGTGACGCAGGTAGAACGTACCACGTCTTGAGAGGTACGTTCTACCGTATCGGGGTGGTACGTTCTACCCATGCCGGAACCGGCGCGGACCGAGGAGAAGGACATGACGGAAGCTCGCAAAATGGGATACGCCGACGTGGCTGGGGCGTACCGACGGCAGATCCGGGACGGCACCCTGCGCCCTGGTGATGCGCTGCCGACGGTCACCGCCGTGGCAGAGAAGTGCGGGGTGGCACGCAACACGGCTGCACGCGCGTTCGCCGTGCTGAAGTCGGAGGGCTTGATCGTCACCAGGGCGGGTGCCGGGACGGTGGTCGCCGAGGCCCCGCACGTCATCAGCGGCACGGACCGGCTCGATCGGCTCAACCGCACCGGGCGGAAGTTTGCGGAGGGGGAGGAAGTGACCGGGCGCCGAGTGATGCGTCGGTCATGCGTAGACCCGCGAGTCTGCCGGGAGCTCGACCTCGAGCCGGGCGAAGAGGTCATCCTCCGCATCCGCACGTTCCGCCAGGACGGGAAGCCGACCACGGTCGGCCTGTCGGTCATCCACGCACGCGCCACCGTCGACGTCCCGGAAGTCGCCGAGGAACGGCACCTGCCCCGCTTCTGGCAGAAGCTGTACGAGGAGCGGACCGGTCGGGCCATCACGAGGGGCGAGCGAACCGCGATGGCGCGCCAGGCTTCGCAGGATGAGCTGGACGCCCTGGAGATCGACGCCCCGCCGCACGTGTCCGTGTCTGTACTCGTGACCCACGTGACCTTCCACGACGAGACGGGCCCCATCGAGCACTGGGAGGACGTCTACGCCCCCGGAGTGGAAATCCCGTTCTCCGCCTGACTCGCCTCACCGTGACGAACGGCAGGCCGCATCTTCCTCCCGGCTTCAGGGAGGGGGCGTGACAGGCCAGGACGACGAACGGCCAGCCACCTGTTGGTGACTGGCCGTTATGGTGATCCGAAGTAGACACAGCAGAAAGCCCGACCCCCCTCTGTTTCTTGGCGGAAGCGAGGGGGCCGGGCTTCTAGGAACCCGCAGGTGCGGGGCCGTTGCTCGTTCAGATCATACGGGGTCCGCTCCCTGGGAGCGAGGCACCTCGTGGGGTCAGAGGGAGCAGCGGCGGCGCACTCGGGTGAGGAATGGAGCCCTTTATGCGCCGTGACCAGGCCGGTCACTTCGCCGCTGTACCGAACACCGTGACGCGGAACACGAGCCGCGTCGCTGCACCGGGCTGGTTGTGGGCCGCCGGTACGAACACCGCTCGACCCTCCTCCGGGGGCCTGGAGACCGGGCCGAGCGGCATCCCCATGGGAGACAGCATGTCGTACCCGCCCCCCTTCCGTCCTGCCGCCACTGCCGGTGACGTCCTCGCCGGAGGTGCCCGATGAGCGAGGAACAGAACCTCGAACTGCTCCCCCCGAACCGCGGCGGGTTCTACACCTCGCAGCTTCACGACTGGGTGCCGATCTGCCCGTACCTCAGTGACTCGGCGGTCCGCCTCTACTGGATCATGCGGTCTCTCGTCCTCGACAAGCGCGGCCCGGTCCGGAAGCTGACCCTCGGCGAGCTGTGCCACCTGCTGCCCGCGAAACCGGTAGAGCCCGGCGAGGAGGTGAAGCCGTCGAGCTACAGCCGCATTCGGAACCTCCTGCGGATGCTCTCCGCCGTCGGTCTCGTCTCCACCCCGGAAGGCCGGCCCCTCAAGACCTCGTCCCGGGCGAAGGCGTCCGCGAACGCGCTCCGTATCCGGATCAACGACAAGCCGCGCCCCGGCTACGACGGGCACAAGAACAGCTTCGACGCGCTTGACGCAGTCCGCCCGGCCGCCGAGGCGATGGCACAGGCCGCCATCGACCGGGAGGCCGCCCGGGAGGCAGCGAAGAGCACCGCCGAGGACACCGCAGGCGGCCAGGACGACACCAGTGCGGGTCAGATTTCTGACCCACGGGGTCAGATTTCTGACCCACGGGGTCAGATTTCTGACCCGGACTCCTCACGTGAACAGGGGAAACGCGACCTCCCGTTTAGTCCTCCCGTTCAGACCTCCCGTTCAGACAACTCCGTGGCTGACGCCGTAGGCCAAGGTGCGGGTGGTTACGCACGTGCGGGTGCGCGTGAGGGCGCGGCGGGTGAAACCGGAGACCGGGGCGGCTCCGCCGCGTCGAGGAAGACCTCCCCCCCGAAGACCACCAGGAGCAAGACCGGCACGACCGGCACGCGGCCGTCCACGGTGAAGACCAGGCCCCGGAAGGCCGAGCCCGGCTACGACGACGTCCGCGCAGCCGTCCCGGCCGCCGTCGCCCGACCCGGCACCGCCCTCTACCCCGGCCTCACACGCGCCATCAACGACCTGCTGCGCGGCAACCCGAGCCAGGGCGTACCCGCCCGCACACCCGGCCAGGTCATCGCCCGCCTCAACCGCCGCTGGCACGGCGAGGACGCCGAGGCGCGCGCGGCCGCCGACTACCGGGGCTGCGACCGGTGCACCGCCTCCGGCTGCGACGCACCCCGGCGCAGCGAGGAGGACCCGGAGGGCTGCGACCGCATCAAGAACCCGTCGAGCTGGCTCGCGGCCGCGATCCTCATGCAGGACTGCCCCGACCCGGCATGCGATGACGGGCAGCTCCCCGACGGCCGTGGTGACTGCGTCCTCTGCCAGAAGCGGGCCGCTGACCGCCGCTCCGCCCGGGAGGAAGCCGAGCGCCTCCGGGAGCGGTGGGAACGGGAGACCGCCGAACTCGCAGCCCGCCGCCGGGAGCGCGAGGCCCGGGACGGCGTCCCCGCCGGGCACTACGCCCACCACCACCACGACGACCAGGAGCAGGGGCAGGAAGACGTCCGGTACGGCGTCCCCCGCCAGGCAGCGACCTGGAGGTGCCAGGGCGCCGGATGCGGACGCGTAGGCCGTGGCGACACCCCGGACGTCCCGCTCTGCTCGGACTGCCAGGACGACATCCGCCTGGCCCTCCAAGACGCGGGAACACCCTGAGAGGAACCACCCCGCAGAACGGCGCCCTGTGCCCTCAGCGGGCGGACCCACCACCCCGGCGACCGTTGACCCACCGGAGTCCCCAGAGTCCCGCACACGGCCACACAGAGCCCCTGCGAGGCGCGGCCCGTAACCGGCGGAAAAACGCCGCTTAGCTCCGAGGAACCGCCGCCAGGAGCAACGGCACGTGTGAGGCCCGGCACCATCAGGCACCGGGCCTCACACGCTCAGGGGTGTTCGTTGGGGTCCTCGTCGCGGGTCTGCACCATCACCCGCCCGGCCAGCTGCCGCAGCTCGTGCCGTAGCCGCTCAGCCCGCCCCGGGTCGTAGAACTGCGCCGACTCCACCACCTGCCGGGTCACCCGCTCCGTGATCTGCCGTTGCTGAGCCACCGCGGCTTCCAGGGTGGCCATGTCCTCCGCACCCTGCCTCACCTCATCCGGGCCCCCACTGCCGGCGCCGCCCGGGTCCGGCTCCGCGTCACGATCCGGCGAGGGCCGGGGCGCCGAGAGTCGCGGCACCCGGCCCTCAGCGACCGCGACGCGCAGCACGTCACGCACCTGCCCCGGCTCCGCCACCCGGTGCGGCAGCACCTCCCGCGCCTCCCGCAGCGTGGCCGCCGTGACCCGGCCGCCGCTCAGCTCACGCACCTCCGCGTACAGCGCGGCCGTCGCCTCAGGGCCATGCAGCCGGTACACCGGGATCATGGCGCGGGCCTGCGCCTCGTTGATGTCTCCTTTTGGAGACAGAGCCGCCACCGGCCACGCATCCATCATCCGGTAGGCGTGCGCACGCTGAATCCCCCACACCTCGCTCACGTAGTCGGCGAACGTCGCGTGCGTGTCCCGGTACAGGCGCCCCCGGTTGATGACCTCCAGCGCCTTGCCCGCGACGACGGCGGACTTCCGGAACCCGCGCAACGCCTCCTCACACACGGACAGCCGTCGCCGGTCCTCCTCGCTCAGCTCTGCGGCGTCCTCCGGAGCGTCATGCGGCGTCGGCAGATCATCGACCGTCACAGCCCGGGTCACGTCCGCCCCGGTGAGCGCCGACATCACCGCACTGCCCTGCCCGTCGCCGGTCAGCTCGGGCGCCGGCCCCCCGAACAGCTCCACGTCCTCGTCCTCGTCCTCGGACACCGTGGACGTCAAGTTCAGCGCCGGGCGGCTCACCGCGCCTCACCCCCCACGGCTACGAGGAGCCCGGCCGCCTGGTCGTAGTCAGCCGCGGCCGTGGACTCCGGCGCATACAGCCGGATCGGCTGCTCAGCGATCGGCGCCTCCGCCGCGCGGACACTGCGCCGCACCGGGATCACCGCCGCCTCCGGATAGTCCTCGGCCACCTTCGCCGCGAGCTGCCGGGCGAACCCGGACTTGTCCCACGCGGTCAGGAGCACCGCCCCCACCCGCAGTTTCGGGTTCGTCTTGCGCTGCACGTGCCGGATCGTGCGGTGCAGCGACGCCATGCCCTTCATGTCCAGCCCCCCGACCTTCAGCGGCACGATCACCTCATCCGCCCCGGTCAGCGCCGCGACGGTCACCAGCGACAGCGACGGCGCCGAATCCACGATCGTCACGTCCCACCCCGGCCCGTCCGGCTCCTCGACCTCCTGGGCGAGCGCGGCCGCCAACGCCTGCTCCGCACCGATCGGCCGCTCGTACTCCACCCGCGCCAGGTCCAGCCCGGACGGCACCAGGTCCAGCCCCTCAAAGCGGGTCGGGTAGGTGGCCTGCGCCAAGGTGCACTCGTCGAAGAACACCGACCGCAGCGACCACCGCTCACCCTCCCCCGGGTACTGCGGGCGCAGCCACGCCGTCAGGGCCGCCTCCTGCGGGTCCGCGTCCACCAGGCGCACCCGCAGCCCGGCCGCCGCCAGGGCCGCGCCGAGCTCCACCGTGGACGTCGTCTTCCCGGCCCCGCCCTTCTGGTTGACCACAGCGAACACCCGGGGCGGAGCAGCCGGTCGCCACGTCGAGGGCGCGAGGATCTGCGGCCGCCACGACTGGTACGCCACCTCCTCATCCCACCGGGGAACAACCTCCAGGCGCTCCGCGACAGCGAGCGGCGGCAGCGCGATACGCGCCCCTGCGGGGCCCGGCACTGGTGATGTAGTCATGCCGGGACGGTATCCGCCGACCGCCCGGAACAGACCCACACGGTCCGCTCACGCCGCATGGCGTCCTCGAGGTGGCCGCACCCCGGGGCGGTAGCCTCCCGCCTCGTCGGCACCGGCCCACCGTGCTCCGCAAGCTCGACCCGGTGCCGTGCACAGCACTGCGGCCCGTCCCCCTCCCACTCCTCCGCCGGGTGGGTCAGGGGGACGGGCCGCAGTTACGCCCGTGCCAGTCAGGCGGCTACCTGCTACGCGCTACCGCTCGCCACGGCTTGCCCGTCCAGTCGTCCGTCCCGAACCCGGTGGGCGTCCACCTGTCCTTGGCACCGACGCGGACGAACCCGAACGCGATCAACTGGCCCTCGGGCGTCCGGGTGACGTGCTTGCAGTCGAAGCGCAACGAATCCTCGGGGGCCGTGTAGCCGTCCTGGGAGTCGTAGACCACCTCCGCCTCGAAGAACGTCGGCGTGCCGGGTGCCGTCACCGGGGCGACGTCGCCCGACGCCGAGGGAGCGCTCCCGTCCGGGGCGAGTTCGCGGCGCGCCTCCTCGATGGCGGTACGGGCGTCCGGCCAGCAGAACAGCCGGTCCACGCTGAGGGCGCTGATGGACTCCTGCCACCCCTCGCGTGTCCAGGCCACCCCGCCACCACGGCGAGGCGCACAGACCGCCCACCCGGTCCCGAACGCGGCCGTCTGCCGACTGACTCGCAGCTCCTGCCCTCCGCCTTCCGGCAGCAGGACCCGGTACTCCGTCGCGTCAGCGGCGAGGGCCCGCTCCTCGGCGAGCTCGGCCTGCAGGCGGCGCAGCTCGGTCTCATCGGTCGTCATCTCGGTCTCCTCCTGGTGATGTGGTGGTGTGGTCGGGCGACGGGTCACAGGCCGATCCCGACCAGCGGACTGTTCTTCACGCGGTCCACGTCGGCCATGTAGCGGGCCAGGACGCGGGAGCCGTCGGCCCACCCGCCCTGACGGCCGATCTCCAGCGGGTCGTGCCCGGCCGCGCGGGCGGCGGTGGCGAACCCTCGGCGCAGGGAGTGGCCGGACCAGGCGCCCGCGAGTCCGGCGGCGACGGCCAGGCGCTCCACGACGTCGGCGGCGGCCTCGGCGGTGAGCCGCCCGGCGGGGTCTCCTATCGGCCGTCCGTGCCGGGTCAGGGGCGGGGCGAGGCGGTCCCACCGGTCCACACGTAGGAACACCGGCCCCTCGGTGCGTCCGGCGGCCGTCAGGGCCTCCAGGTACGCGCGCAGGGCCCGCACGGGGCAGGTGGCCGGGTCGGTGCCGTACAGGAGCGCTGTGGTGGTGTGCTTGCGGACCTTCCCCCGGTACAGGTGGACGTCCCAGCCGTGCTCTGCCTCGACCATGTCCAGGCGGTTCGCGGCCACCAGCTCGGAGACGCGGGCGGCCGTGGCGAAGCCGACCAGGACCAGGGCGGCGTTCCGCTTCCCGGCGATGCTGGCCCGGTCCACCCCGGCGAGCATCGCGCGGAGCTGCTGCGGCTGCGCCGGGGTCGCCTGGCGGGCGGTCGCGGCCGGGTCGCTGCTGCGGGCGAGGCGGTCCTTGTAGGCGTTGAGCACCGCGCGGGCCCCGCGCATGGACGGCCGCGGCTTGCCCTCGTCCTCGTGCCACGTGGTCACGGCCGACATGGCGCGCTCGATCGTGGACGGGGCGGCCGGCCTCCCGGTGCGCGGACGGGGCGTGACGGTCAGGTGCTCCACGTACTCGGCCATGGTCTCGGCCGTCGCCGGGAGCGGCGTGCGGTCCTCCTCGGCGCACCAGGCGGTGAACGCCTCGCGGTCCGCGCCGTACGCCCGGCGGGTCGAGTCCGGCACCGAGGCGGCGATAGCGGCCACCGTCCCGGGGGATAGGTGCCGGTCCCTGCCGGTGCGCACCAGCTCAGTCCCGGCCGGTCCGTCGTCCTCGACCAGCTCCGCGTCCAGGACCTCGTCCAGCGGGACGGCCAACTGACGGGCGGGTTCGCCCATGTGATCCTCCCTCAACTCTGACTCTTGAGAAGGAACATTATCAAGAGCCAGACGGGGACATGCGGGAACACGGGAACCCACACGGGGACAACGGTCCGGGCCGAGGGGACAACGCGGAACCGGGGTCCGGGAGATGGGCTATCGTCCCCGCCCGCCCCCGTCTGACACGGCCTGTCCCTGTACGGCCCGAAGGGAGAACCCCCCGATGAGCACCCTCGACCCTGCCGCGCTGCCGGAGTGGCTGACCCGCGCTCAGTTCGCCGCGCTCCTCCAGGTCCACCCCAAGACCGTGTCCCGTTGGATCTCAGCGGACCCGTCCATGCGCGTGCAGCGCCTCGGGCCGACCGGCCACCGAGTGCGCATCCACCGCTCCGAGTCGGAGCGCCGGACCGCCGCCGTGTCCTGACCGGGCGGGCCGACCACCTGCCCCCTGCTGCTCGCTGTCCCGCTGGTTATGGGCCGGGGACCGGCGGGGGCTGCGCACCACGACGGCCGGGCCGGACTGGACGGCCGCCCTCGCCCACTTCGACCACGACCAGGAGGGCCACGCCCGATGACCCCCCGCTCCTCGACCCCGGCCGCCCGGTGGCGCGGCTCCTTCCGCTGGGGGTGGGTCCAGCGCGCCGCCGTGCGCAACGGCATCACAGCATGGGACGACCACCGCCACGCCGTGCCCGGCGTCCAGGCGCCGGCACCCCCCCAGGCGTTCGCCTGGATCTCCCAGGAAGCCCAGGATCAGGCCGTAGCAGACCTGGAACGCGCCGCCACCGAACACGACCGTGACAGCACCCCGCCCCCGGCCCCGGTCTCCCCGGTCCCGGCCACCCGTAGGAGGTGAAACATCAGGTGTCGCAAGAGGTGAAACAACCGCAGCGCCCCGGGCCCCGGCGAGGAGGCCCGACCCCGTACCTGCGGGTGCCCGCGCTGAGGAAGACCATGGAGGGCCAGGAGGCGGCAACGCTGATCTTCGGGCGGGGGATGACCGTCCGGGAGGCCGCCACGCAGCTCGGCATGAGCCCTACGACGTGCTGGCGCCGCGCCTGGTGGTTCATGGACCGAACCCTGCCCGTGTCCTACGGCCTTCCCCTCGGCCCGCTGCCCCCGCAGCGAGGGACCCGGGCCTGCCCCCGTGGCCGCCCTTGGATGCCCACGCTGGACGGCGACCGCTCCCGGACGGGGAGGGCGCGGACCATCCACCGTGACGGAGAGGACTTCCCCGACCTGGACGCCCTGGAGCCGCTCGGCATGGCCGCGCTCATGGAGGCCATCGATGCGCCGTACGACGACCTGGACGACGCGGAGGGCTTGGACGATGCCTGACTCCCTGGCCGAGGACGTCCGCCTGTACGCCGCGCTCCTGGCCTCCACCCGCGACCCGGACGCCGAAGCACTCACCGCACTGTGCCCCGTGTCCCTGCTGGAAGTGCTGCGCGCCGCCATGGACCGGATCCCCCGGACCGCTACTGACCCCTTGCACTTCCCGGCGGTCGCCCTCGTGTCCGTGGACGTGTCCGCACTGGTCAGGGCCGGTGCCGCCGTATACATCCCGCCTCGTTCCTGTAGCCCTTCAGAAAGGCTGGCCTATGCCCACGGTGACCGTGACCGCCCGAGTTTCCCCGTACGTCCGCGACCGGCTGATGGAGCAGGCTGCGGAGCGGAGGACGACCCTTTCGGGGCTGCTCGCCTCCGTCGTGACGGAGGCCGTGGACGACGCAGGCCCCGGCCTGAGGGCGGAGGGCAGTCTGGTGACCGCCGTGCGCGCGGTCCTAGGGGAGAGCGACGGTGAGGACCCCAGGGCCGCGGTGGACCGGGAGCTGTGCCTTCTCCTGGCCCGCACCGTGGAGAGGAGGGAGCCAGGGTTCCTCGCGGCTATCGGCCCACTGAAGCGCGCTTTGTCGGCCGCCGCCCCGAGCTCGGAAGACGAGGCGCTGAACCAGGTGCTCAACCAGGCCGTGCGACTGGCCTACCCGCCGTACACCGGTCTCGGCCGGTAGGGCGGGTCATCCGGCGCCTGCATTGCCGCACAACGCAAGAGGCCCCCGGCTCATCCTCGCGGACGGGCCGGGGGCCTCGGGTGGTGCCAGGGTCAGGTGGTGCGGTGCAGGACGGGGCGGTCCACGTGGAGGTGGACGACGTCGGGGGCGAGGTCGGCGAGCGCGGCCCCCAGAGTGGAGGCGACGACGTACGACCGGTGGCGTCCGCCGACGCAGCCGACCGCGATGGCCAGCGGCCCGGCGCTCGGCCCGGCGAGGAACGCGCGGGCGGCCTGGACGGTCGCGGCGATCAGCTCCGGGATACCGGGGGTGCCGAGGACGGCCGTGATCACCTCGTGGTCCCGGCCGGTCATCTCCCGCAGTGCCGGGTTCACGTGAGGGTCCCGGAAGTGCGGGCGGAGATCCAGGGTCAGGTGTGCATCCGGCGCGTGCCCGTGGTCCTGGTGGCCGTACCCGAACGAAGTGATGGTGAGCGCGGGCGTCTGCTGGCTGGTGGTCATCTGCTGCTCCTGGTGGTCGTTCAGCGGTTGTTGATGGTCAGGCGGTCGATGTGGACGCCGGTGCCTCCTCGGGAGCCCCACCGGCCGCCCTGTCCGCCGGTCCCGGTGACGTTGACCGTCACGGGCGCCGGGGCGGCGGCGGGCGCGCTCCGGGCCGTCTCGGCGGTGCGGGACCGGCCGACCAGGCGCAGGCCGAGGAACGCGGCGACGGCGGTCCCGAGGACGGCGGCGGTGCCGAACGCGAAGTCGGCGGCGGCGGCGAGGTGCGGACCGGCCATGGCGAGGGCTCCCCCGGTGGAGAGGGTCAGGGCGCAGACGGAGGAGACGACGACGATGGCGCCGCGCTCCAGTGCGGACAGGGGGCGGCGGGGCATCGCCTCGGGGGCGTCCGGGACGACCAGGGGCGGGGCCGGGGGCACGTAGGCGGTGACCCACTGGCCGGTGTCGAGCTGGACCAGGGCCCGGCGCGGGTCGGCGGCTGGTGCCAGCGGGTGCGCCTGGTGGACGACGGGCGCGGCGTGGAGGGGCTGCGGATGGTGGACGGCCGGGGCGGCGTCGGTGGTGGTCGGCTCGTACACGGTGGTCCTCCTGGTGGTCAGGGCATGGGAGAGGCCCGGACCATGAGGGGTGGTCCGGGCCTCGTCGGGGTGTCGTGGGCGGGCGGGCTAGTCGTCGGGGGTGCTGTTCACGGTGCCGCAGTTCCAGCACGTCCAGGTGCCGGGTAGCTCGTAGTGCGTCGTGGTCCAAAACCCTTTCGGCCGGCCCCAGACGCTGTTGGTCTCCCAGCAGCTCCAGCAGTCGTATTCGAAGTCCACGGGTGGCCTCTTCCTGGTCGTCCGCCACAGCATGGCGGCCGGGAGAGACACCCGGGGGCGGTTCACTCCACGGGGTGGCCGGGCAGCGCCCAGCGGCCGTGTCCGGCCGGGACGATGGCGCCCTCCTCGCGGAGCGCCGTCAGCGCGTTTCCGACGGTCCCGGCGGACGGGCCGCCCTCGGTGCCGACGCCGACCGCCTGCCGGATCTCCCGGGTGAGGCGGGGGCCGTCCTCGAGGGCGGTCAGGATCAGGTCCCGCAGCGGGCGCGCGGCCGAGGCCGGTGCGGCCGGCGACTTGGTGAGCGCGGGCGCGGGCTCACGGTCGGCCGGAACCTCCTCGGTCTCCTCCTCCCCGCCTCCGCCGCCTTGGGCCGCGCCCTTCTTGCCCACGGTCATGAGCAGCTCGGCGTACGGCAGGGCCTCCGCGTACTCCTGGCGGAACACGGCGGCCTCCTCCTCGGTGAAGCCGGGCACGGGCGCCGCTTCCATGAGGGCGATCAGGCCCGGGTAGGTGCGCCGCTCCTTCACCGCGCGGAAGACGCGGGTCATGGACGGGTGTCCGCCCTGGATCATCCAGGCGCACCCGGCGGTCACCGGCCCGGGGGCGGCGTCCTCGCCGGTCCAGGCGGCGGCCACCTCCGAGGCGCCCCCGGCGCCGAAGTGGCGGGGGATCGGGGTGACCTCCACGGCGCCGCTGGTCATGTCGGTGGCCATACGGCGCGTCATGGTGCCGTTGACCCGCCCCAGCCACACCGTGCCCTGCCTGGCTCCGGAGCGGATCTTGTCGGAGTCGCCAAGGTCGGCGAGGTGGATGGACTGCCCGGCGAAGCGGATGCCGAGGCCGAGCTTGCGGCCGGTGAGCTGGACGCGGGAGACCATGCCGGTGCACCAGGTGCGGAAGTCCGCGTGCACGTCCGCGTCGGCGGCGAGCACGCGGTTGATCTCGTCCAGGGTGAGGATCGCCAGCGGCCACGGGTCGCCGAGGGTGAAGGAGCCCCAGCCGCGCGAGGCGGACACCCGCTCGCGGTAGTCGGCGACCGCGCAGAACGCGGCCAGCGTCGCGCCGAGCGCGGCCCGTCCGGCGCCGAAGTGGGCGACGCGTCCGTCCGCCTCCGGGAGGCTCATGCCGTCCTGTGCGTCCGCGACGACGGACACCACGCCGGACAGCCGCTCGGCCGCCAGGATCGTCAGCAGGGTCACGGACTTGCCCGAGCCGGGGGCGCCGACCAGGAGGTCGGTCAGCGCGCCCAGCTCCGGGTCGTACAGCGGCATCCGGGCGGGGCGGCCGTCGTGCCGCAGACCGACCGTGATCCGGCCGTCGGTGCCCATCGTCAGATCCGCGGCCGTCGCCTCGCGGATGGTGATGAGGGGGTGCTCGCGGTAGACGGTGACGACGCCGTGGGCCAGGCCGTCCGTCTCCACCATCACCAGGTCGGGGTCCTCGACGCGCAGCGCCCGGGCGAGCCGCTTGCGGGGCAGCTCGATCATGCGGTCCTCCTCGGCCTGGACGAGGACCACCAGGCGGTCACCGGTGAGGCGGTAGTCCGCCAGCAGCATGCCCGGGGCCGCGCCGGTCGGCCCGGACACCCGCGTCTCCCACAGGGCCCGCACCTCGTCGTCTCCGTCCGTCCCGGTCTCCTCGGCGGTCGCGGCCGGGGTGACGCGCAGCGCCAGGCGGCCGGGCCCGGCGCCCTTGACGGGGGTGAGGGTCACGGCCTCCTCGGGGACGTCGAAGACGGCCGCGACGGTGCGGGGGTCCAGGCCCCGGGGGACGGCCTGCCCGGCCGGGGCCAGGACCACGGCGGTGAAGTCCGGGGCCGCCGGGTCGGGGTGGGCGACGTCCACCAGGCGCGTGTCGCCGGTCGCGGCCGAGGCGGACCACATGAGCTGGAGACCGGCCTCGTAGCCCTCCGGACGCTCCTCCTCGGGCGCCGCCTCGGCGTGTGCGGCGACCAGCTCGGGCAGCTCCCGGGCCGCGCGGGCCACGCCGAGGGAGCGGGTGACCGGAGCGGCGACGGCG
>NZ_JBAJNS010000002.1 GCF_037911585.1 Streptomyces sp. GSL17-111 | reverse complement strand
GAGCCCCCGGTTTCCGGGCCGTCCGACCGCCCCCGAAGGAGCACCGTCCGACGGGCTCCATACTGTAGTAGCACAGTTGCTGTGTCAAGGCGTACACTGTGATAGCGGATAGCACACCTACTACAGAAGGAGCCGGGCATGTCCCTAGAGCGCACCCCGCCGTACCTCCAGGTGGTCGCGGAGCTGAAGCAGAAGATCGTGAGCGGGGACCTGAAGCACGGCGACAAGCTGCCGTCGGTCCGCGACCTGGCGACCGAGTACGGCATCTCGACCGCCACCGCGCAGAAGGTGCACCGCACGCTCAAGGCGGAGGGACTGGCCGAAGCCCGGCAGGGAGCGGCCACCACGGTCAGCACTCACCGGACCCTGCACCGCACGGCGGCAGACCGCCTGGAAGCGGCCCTGACCACGGGCCGGATCTACGCCGACGGCGAGTACGCCGTCATCACCGGCGCCGACCTGTCCGAACCCCCGGAGTGGGTCGCGGATCTCCTCGACATCGAGGCGGGCGGGCAGGCCGTCCGCCGACAGCGGATCACCCACAACTCCGAGGACCAGCCCGTCAGCGCGTCAACGAGCTGGTTCGCCCGCGAACTCGCCGACGCTGTGCCCGCCCTGCTGGTCCGCGACCGGATCATCGGCGGCACGCCGTCCGCCATCGAGGCAGCGACCGGCCGCCGGGCAGTCGCCTCCGAGGAAGCGACGACCGCCGCCGCAGCATCGGAGGAGCAGGCACAGGCACTCGGCATCACCACCGGCGCACCCGTGTCCCTGTCCCGGAACGTCTACGTGGACGCCCAGGGCGACCTGATCGAGGTTGGCGAGTCCGTAGCCCCCGCCGGGCGGTGGCGCGTCCACCACTCGTGACCCTGCCCCACTGCAAGGCCCCGCCGGTATCCGGCGGGGCCTTCGTCTTTGCACGGCCAACTCCCCGCCTCGGCCCGCAGCGGTTTTCCGCGTACCTAGCTGTACGGCCGTCTGCGGCCCTCACCCCGTGGCCCAAGGCCATGAGTCCACCCCGCCCCTGACAGGCGCTCAGACGGCCGTCCGTGGCCCCTGGCGGCCACGCTGGGCGGTTTACGTGGCACCGCCGCTGCCGACTGCCGCCCGGCACGGGGTCCTCAGGGGAGGCTGGCTACGGGGGAGGGGGTGCCCGTCCCCCACCGGGATCGGCCGCCGATTCGGCCGGCACCCGGTGCGGCCCGGCGCCACACGGGCGCAGGGACCGCGCCACCGTGCCGGACGGCCGCACCGTCGTGGCGGGCGTGGCGCTCACCCGCTCCGCGGGCCTGCCCTGGCCGCCCGCCGGTGACGCACCGCCCCGCCGCCGGGCTACTCGCGGGGGCGGCCGGGGTCGAGGACCAGGACCAGGCCGTCATCGGTCCCGGTCACTGCCCACGCTGCCGCGCGAACCCGCCGGACACGTGATCGCCTACTCCGCGCCGCCGCTCGGTTCACCGCCCACCGGAAACGCGAGCTGACCAGCAGGTTTCGCAACGTCACGTGACGTTCCTCGCGCATCGTCACGTGACGTTCCTCGGGTCAGGTCCGGCGGAGCGTTGGGGTCGAGGCCCTGGCGCCGCATCGACTCGCGCACCGCCACCGCCAGCTCGACCGCCTCACGCTGCCGCCGCACCTCGTACGCCCGCTGCCGACACGACCGGCCGCAGTAGCGCCTTGGCTTCGTGCCCAGCGACTCCGGCACCGGCGTGAGGCAGTGCTCGCACAACCGCCGCCCCTCCCCGTCACGGGGGATCTCTCGTCTCATGGCGCACACCCTTGCATCACCGATCCCACGGCCGCCGACGTCGAGCAGCTGCACGCCGTCGAGCACGACCAGGAGCACGAGCCCGTGACCGACAACCGGCGGTTGTCGCCAAGATCAACACGGTCACACCTCATGCATTACGCGCCCGGTTCGGGTGAGTGGCCGGCACCGGGGCAGCCCGTACGTTCGCCCGTACGCGGCCCGTACGTCGGGGCGTACGGGCTGCCCCGCCCTGACCAGCTCTGATCCGTCGTCACCACGGAGACCACACCCCCACTGCGTCCCTGGCGGGGGTGTGGTCTCCGTGGTGTCTCCGGGAGCTGGTCAGGGCGGGGCAGGAAGGGGGAGCAAGGTAGTGCGTACTGGGGTCAGTTACGCGTTGGCGGTCTTGCGGCGGCGGACTCGGTGGACGTGTTCCGCGAAGGTCCGGGCGGCGGGTTGGGCGAGTAGGTCTGCGGCTCGGGGCGCGGCTGTGTCCTCCCCGGCCTGGGTGGTCGGCTCGTCCTCGGTAGGCGGGTCGAAGACGTCGACGCCCCACAGCAGGCCCCAGGACTCGATCAGCAGCCGGACCCCGCCGATTCCGTGTGCCTCCGCCACCTTCACGAGGTCGAGGCGGCGGCCGGGCACGCGGGCAATGTGCCGGTACCAGGTGCCGGACGGGATGACCAGGATCGGGACCAGGCCGCCGGACTCGTCGGTGATCTCGTCCTCGGTCCGCTCGTCCTGCGGGATCTCCAGCAGCTTCACCAGGGCGTTGAGGCCCTGCGTGCGGTACTGCTTCCGCACGCCGAAGATGCCGCGCTCACGCTCGCGGTACTTCTCGGTGAAGACGCCCGGCACCCCGCCGGACGCGGCCAGCTCCTCGGCCGCCGCGTCGCCGAGCTGCCACGGCCCGAGGCGGCCGGACCGGCCGTCCTTGAGGTCCTGGCGGGACAGCTCAAGGCCGATCTTGGCCGTGCCCTTGTCGCCGTCCTTGTACAGGTAGCGGGCCGTCTCGCCTTCCTCCCCGCTGTTGAGCGAGCGCAGGTCGGTGCCGTGCCCCTCCCCGCCGCACGAGCAGTCGGGCCGGTCGCATGTCTGGCTCACCTCGTAGCCGCCCGCGTTGCGCACGCCGTCCGCCCACGCCTTGGCGATGGCCCGGCGGAACGCGAGTTGGGCGTCCGCGTCGAGCGGCGCTTCCGTGACCCACAGCGTGTGCCAGTGCAGGTGGAACCCCGTGTCCGGGCCCCAGGTGTCCTCGTAGGCCCGTTCGTAGCCGATCACGCCGAAGTCCGCCCGCAGTCGCCGCCACGGCCGCCCGGCGGACCCGTAGGCCCCGCGCCAGCCGTCGTGGAGGACGGAGACCAGGCCGAACCGCTCGCCCTTCCGGTTCGAGCCGAACGGCATCCGGGGGAAGTGCCGCAGCGTGGACGTACCGAGGTGCAGCCCGTACCCGGCCGCCGCCAGGCCGTCCGCCATCGCCTGCGCGTTCGCCGCCCGGACCGCCAGGATGCGCGCTCCGCACCAGGCGCACAGGTGGACGTTGTTACACCGGCAGACGCCCGTGATGGCCGCCTCACCGGCTGCCGCCATCAGCGTCGCCGCCTTGCCCGTGAGCCGGTTGCCGCACGCGCGGAACGCCTCCCCGAGCGCCACCGTCTGATGCCGGTCGCGCCGAGCGAACCGTTCGTCGCGCGGGTCCTTCTTCGGCTGTCCGTTTTTGGGCTTCGCAGCTTCCGCCGCAACGCTCTGACCTGCGGCGGACGGAGATTTTCCCTTACTACTAAAGCCCGCGTCCCTTTTTGGCTCGGGCCGGTCCTGCCCCGCACCCTTTGTGGTGGTTTCTGACGCGCGCTCAATTGCCCGCTTCGCCCGCTTCTTGCACGCCTCGGAGCAGTAGATCTTGGGACGCTTGCCGGGGATGTGCACGATCGGCTTGCCGCAGCCGGGGCCGTTGCACCGGGGGCCGCGTGCTGATGCGGCAGCGGCATCGCTCTGTACGCTTGTCACAGCAACGTTCTCCGTCTCGGTATGGCGAGGTCGGGGAGCGGCAAGCCCTGGGGGTCCAGCCCGGGGCTTGTGCTCTTTGTGGGGTGATCGTGTCACCCCGTGATCAGAGTGACGGGCAGCGCCCCGCCGGAGTCCGGCGGGGCGCTGTCGTTGTGTCAGGAGTCGTCGCGGCGGTAGCCGTCGAGGGGGCAGCCCACGTAGACGGTGCTGTTCTCTCCGCCGCAGTGGGTGCAGGTCCAGGTCTGCTCGTCGTGGCTGTCCGGGGACGGCTCGGGGGTGTCGGCGGTCATGCGGCGATCCCTTCGATCTCGGTCTGTCCGGGGATGGGCTGCTGCTCGTCGAGCCGGGCGTAGACGCGCTGGACGTGGGAGGCGGACCGGGTGGACACCCGCGCGGCCTCACGGATGCTCAGGCCGTCCCGCCACGCCCGCTCGATCACGACGCGGGCCTCTTCGGTGTCGAGCCTC
>NZ_JBAJNS010000001.1:0-187500 GCF_037911585.1 Streptomyces sp. GSL17-111 | reverse complement strand
GTGTCTGAGGGTGCGGCCGTAAGGCTGTTTGCTCTCGGTGCCGGTCCCAGTGAACTCGGGCTTGTTGGCTTGGGGTGGTGGGTGGCTGGTTGTTGTTTGAGAACTGCACAGTGGACGCGAGCATCTGTGGCCAAGTTTTTAAGGGCGCACGGTGGATGCCTTGGCACCAGGAACCGATGAAGGACGTGGGAGGCCGCGATAGGCCCCGGGGAGCTGTCAACCGAGCTGTGATCCGGGGGTGTCCGAATGGGGAAACCCGGCAGTCGTCATGGGCTGTCACCCGCTGCTGAACGCATAGGCAGTGTGGAGGGAACGCGGGGAAGTGAAACATCTCAGTACCCGCAGGAAGAGAAAACAACCGTGATTCCGGGAGTAGTGGCGAGCGAAACTGGATCAGGCTAAACCGCAGGCGTGTGATACCCGGCAGGGGTTGCGTGTGTGGGGTTGTGGGAGTTCTCTTGATCGGTCTGCCGGCCGGTCGGCAAGTCAGAAATTGTTGGTGTAGGCGAAGGGCATGCGAAAGGCCCGGCGTAGAGGGTAAGACCCCCGTAGCTGAAACGTCAGCAACTTGCTTGAGGACCACCCAAGTAGCATGGGGCCCGAGAAATCCTGTGTGAATCTGGCGGGACCACCCGTTAAGCCTAAATATTCCCTGGTGACCGATAGTGGATAGTACCGTGAGGGAATGGTGAAAAGTACCGCGGGAGCGGAGTGAAATAGTACCTGAAACCGTGTGCCTACAAGCCGTGGGAGCGTCGCACAGGAAAGCTTGCTTTTCTGTGTCGTGACTGCGTGCCTTTTGAAGAATGAGCCTGCGAGTTTGCGGTATGTTGCGAGGTTAACCCGTGTGGGGGAGCCGTAGCGAAAGCGAGTCCTAAGAGGGCGTTTGAGTAGCGTGCCCTAGACCCGAAGCGGAGTGATCTAGCCATGGGCAGGGTGAAGCGGCTGTAAGAGGTCGTGGAGGCCCGAACCCACCAGGGTTGAAAACCTGGGGGATGACCTGTGGTTAGGGGTGAAAGGCCAATCAAACTCCGTGATAGCTGGTTCTCCCCGAAATGCATTTAGGTGCAGCGTCGTGTGTTTCTTGCCGGAGGTAGAGCACTGGATAGGCGATGGGCCTTACCGGGTTACTGACCTTAGCCAAACTCCGAATGCCGGTAAGTGAGAGCACGGCAGTGAGACTGTGGGGGATAAGCTCCATGGTCGAGAGGGAAACAGCCCAGAGCATCGACTAAGGCCCCTAAGCGTGTGCTAAGTGGGAAAGGATGTGGAGTCGCAGAGACAACCAGGAGGTTGGCTTAGAAGCAGCCATCCTTGAAAGAGTGCGTAATAGCTCACTGGTCAAGTGATTCCGCGCCGATAATGTAGCGGGGCTCAAGTACACCGCCGAAGTCGTGTCACTCCAGCATGACGGCTAACGCCGGCTGGGGTGGGTAGGGGAGCGTCGTGTGCCGGGTGAAGCAGCACTGGAAGGTAGTTGTGGACGGTTCACGAGTGAGAATGCAGGCATGAGTAGCGATACAAGAGTGGGAAACTCTTGCGCCGATTGACTAAGGGTTCCTGGGTCAAGCTGATCTGCCCAGGGTAAGTCGGGGCCTAAGGCGAGGCCGACAGGCGTAGTCGATGGATAACCGGTTGATATTCCGGTACCCGCTGTAGAGCGTCCAACACTGAATCTTCTGATGCTAAGGCCGTGAAGCCCCCTGTGCAGTTCTTTGAATTGTGTGGGTGTGGTGGAGCCGCTGACCCGAGGGGGTAGTAGGTGAGTGATGGGGTGACGCAGGAAGGTAGTCCAGCCCGGGCGGTGGTTGTCCCGGGGTAAGGGTGTAGCCCGAGAGATAGGCAAATCCGTCTCTCATGAGGGTGAGACCTGATGCCGAGCCGTTGTGGTGAAGTGGATGATCCTATGCTGTCGAGAAAAGCCTCTAGCGAGTTGTACGGCGGCCCGTACCCTAAACCGACTCAGGTGGTCAGGTAGAGAATACCGAGGCGTTCGGGTGAACTATGGTTAAGGAACTCGGCAAAATGCCCCCGTAACTTCGGGAGAAGGGGGGCCTCTTCTGGTGATGAGTCTTGCACTCTGAGCTGGGGGTGGCCGCAGAGACCAGCGAGAAGCGACTGTTTACTAAAAACACAGGTCCGTGCGAAGCCGTAAGGCGATGTATACGGACTGACGCCTGCCCGGTGCTGGAACGTTAAGGGGACCGGTTAGCTCTGTTTCGACAGGGCGAAGCTGAGAACTTAAGCGCCAGTAAACGGCGGTGGTAACTATAACCATCCTAAGGTAGCGAAATTCCTTGTCGGGTAAGTTCCGACCTGCACGAATGGCGTAACGACTTCTTGACTGTCTCAACCATAGGCCCGGTGAAATTGCAGTACGAGTAAAGATGCTCGTTTCGCGCAGCAGGACGGAAAGACCCCGGGACCTTTACTATAGCTTGATATTGGTGTTCGGTTCGGCTTGTGTAGGATAGGTGGGAGACTGTGAAGTCATCACGCTAGTGGTGGTGGAGTCGTTGTTGAAATACCACTCTGGTCGTGCTGGATGTCTAACCTGGGTCCGTGATCCGGATCAGGGACAGTGTCTGGTGGGTAGTTTAACTGGGGCGGTTGCCTCCTAAAGAGTAACGGAGGCGCCCAAAGGTTCCCTCAGCCTGGTTGGTCATCAGGTGGTGAGTGTAAGTGCACAAGGGAGCTTGACTGTGAGACTGACGGGTCGAGCAGGGACGAAAGTCGGGACTAGTGATCCGGCGGTGGCTTGTGGAAGCGCCGTCGCTCAACGGATAAAAGGTACCCCGGGGATAACAGGCTGATCTTCCCCAAGAGTCCATATCGACGGGATGGTTTGGCACCTCGATGTCGGCTCGTCGCATCCTGGGGCTGGAGTCGGTCCCAAGGGTTGGGCTGTTCGCCCATTAAAGCGGTACGCGAGCTGGGTTTAGAACGTCGTGAGACAGTTCGGTCCCTATCCGCTGTGCGCGTAGGAGTCTTGAGAAGGGCTGTCCCTAGTACGAGAGGACCGGGACGGACGGACCTCTGGTGTGCCAGTTGTTCTGCCAAGGGCATGGCTGGTTGGCTACGTTCGGAAAGGATAACCGCTGAAAGCATCTAAGCGGGAAGCCTGCTTCGAGATGAGGGCTCCCACCCACGTGATGGGTTAAGGCTCCCGGTAGACGACCGGGTTGATAGGCCGGATATGGAAGCCTAGTAATAGGTGGAGTTGACCGGTACTAATAGGCCGAGGGCTTGTCCATAGTTGCTTGCGTCCACTGTGTAGGTTCTGAGACAGCAAACTGTCGAAGCCGGCTCCCCTGCTAAATGGTGGTGTGGGGTTTCCGGTTGTGTGTTTCATAGTGTTTCGGTGGTTATAGCGTTAGGGGAACGCCCGGTTACATTCCGAACCCGGAAGCTAAGCCTTTCAGCGCCGATGGTACTGCATGCGGGAGTGTGTGGGAGAGTAGGACGCCGCCGAACAAATTGTGTGGGGAAGCCCCGTTGGACCTGGTCCAACGGGGCTTTTCCGCGTGGTACGGGCTCGCCGGTGGCCACCCGACGTCCTGTGTGTCTGTCGAGGCCGGTAAGGTCGGGAGCAGGGTAGGAATCGTTTCTCAGGGGAGGCCGGGTGGAGGTCCAGGAGACACGCGTCCAGACGGACCGGGTCCTCACCATCCCCAACATGCTGAGCATGGCCCGCCTCGCCGGTGTCCCGCTCTTCCTGTGGCTGGTCCTCTGGCCGGAGTTCGGGGGGCCGAACAGCGACGGCTGGGCCCTCGGGGTGCTGGCGCTGAGCGGTGTCAGCGACTACCTCGACGGGAAGCTGGCCCGACGCTGGAACCAGATCAGCAACCTGGGCCGGATCCTCGACCCCGCTGCCGACCGGCTGTACATCCTCTCCACGCTCGTCGGCCTGACCTGGAGGGGGATCCTCCCCTTGTGGCTCACGGGGCTGCTCCTCCTCCGCGACCTGGTGCTGCTCGTGAACGTGTGGCTCCTCGACCGCCGGGGATTCGCTCCGCCGCAGGTGAACTTCCTGGGCAAGGCCGCGACGTTCAACCTCATGTACGCTTTCCCGCTGCTGCTTCTCAGCGACGGAAGTGGGTGGGTTTCGTCACTCGCGGCAATTTTCGGATGGGCGTTCGCCGGATGGGGTACAGCTCTCTACTGGTGGGCAGGAACCCTCTACGTGGTCCAGGTCCGCCGCATTCTCACAGCGGACGCTGCGACCGGCTGAGCCGCGCCTTCCACACCGTCACGGAGGCAGGCTTCCCTGCGGAAGTCGGGGACCCCGTCCGGGCTCGGCCGGTGGGACCGTCGTCTCTTGAAGGAGGACGCAACCGACATGAAGGCCGTCGTGATGGCCGGCGGCGAAGGCACCCGCCTTCGTCCCATGACCGCGAGTATGCCCAAGCCGCTCCTGCCGGTGGCCAACCGGCCGATCATGGAGCACGTGCTGAGGCTGCTCAAGCGTCATGGTCTGACCGAAACCGTGGTGACCGTCCAGTTCCTCGCCTCCCTCGTCAAGAACTACTTCGGGGACGGCGAAGAGCTGGGGATGGAGCTCACGTACGCGAACGAGGAGAAGCCCCTCGGTACCGCGGGCAGTGTGAAGAACGCCGAAGAAGCCCTCAAGGACGACTCCTTCCTGGTGATTTCCGGAGACGCCCTCACCGACTTCGACCTGACGGATCTCATCGACTTTCACCGGGAACGCGGTGCGCTCGTGACCGTGTGCCTGACGCGGGTGCCCAATCCGCTGGAATTCGGGATCACGATCGTGGACGACGAGGGCAAGGTCGAGCGTTTCCTGGAGAAGCCGACGTGGGGCCAGGTCTTCTCGGACACCGTGAACACCGGCATCTACGTGATGGAGCCGGAGATCTTCGACTACGTCGATCCGGACGTCCCCGTGGACTGGTCGGGTGACGTCTTCCCTCAGCTCATGAAGGAGGGCAAGCCCATCTACGGCTATGTCGCCGAGGGCTACTGGGAGGACGTCGGTACCCACGAAAGCTATGTGAAGGCCCAGGCCGACGTGCTGGAGGGCAAGGTCGAGGTCGATCTGGACGGCTTCGAGATCTCCCCGGGCGTGTGGGTGGCCGAGGGGGCGGAGGTCCACCCCGACGCCGTGCTGCGCGGCCCGCTCTACATCGGGGACTACGCCAAGGTGGAGAGCGGCGCCGAAGTGCGCGAGCACTCCGTCATCGGGTCGAACGTCGTCGTCAAGAGCGGTGCCTTCCTGCACAGGGCGGTGGTGCACGACAACGTGTACATCGGCGAGCAGACGAACCTGCGCGGCTGCGTGATCGGCAAGAACACCGATGTCATGCGGGCGGCCCGTATCGAGGACGGTGCGGTCATCGGCGACGAGTGCCTGGTCGGCGAGGAGTCCATCGTCCAGGGCAACGTGCGGGTCTACCCGTTCAAGACGGTCGAGGCCGGCGCGTTCGTCAACACGTCCGTCATCTGGGAGTCCCGGGGGCAGGCCCACCTCTTCGGAGCCCGGGGCGTCTCCGGCATCCTCAACGTCGAGATCACTCCCGAGCTCGCGGTACGGCTCGCGGGGGCCTATGCGACCACGCTGAAGAAGGGGTCGACCGTCACCACCGCGCGCGACCACTCCCGTGGCGCGCGGGCGCTCAAGCGGGCCATCATCTCCGCCCTCCAGGCCAGCGCGATCGACGTCCGCGACCTGGAGAACGTGCCCCTCCCCGTGGCCCGTCAGCAGACGGCCCGAGGCAGCGCGGGCGGGATCATGGTGCGGACGACGACGGGTGTTCCCGACTCGGTGGACATCATGTTCTTCGACGAGCGGGGCGCCGACCTCTCCCAGGGGAGCCAGCGCAAGCTGGACCGGGTCTACGCACGGCAGGAGTACCGTCGGGCCTTTCCCGGTGAGATCGGTGACCTCTCCTTCCCCGCCAGCGTCTTCGACTCCTACGCGGGCGCGCTCCTGCGGACGGCGGACACCTCCGGGGTCGCGGAGGCCGGGCTCAAGATCGTGGTCGACGCGTCGGGCGGCAGCGCGGGTCTCGTCCTGCCCAGCCTCCTCGGGCGGCTCGGGGTGGAGGCCCTGACGATCAACCCGGGGATGGACGAGTCGCGTCCCACGGAGACGACGGACGGGCGCCGCTCCGGCCTGGTCAGGCTGGGCGAGATCGTGGCCTCCGCACGGGCCGCCTTCGGGGTGCGCTTCGACCCGGTGGGCGAGCGGATCTCGCTCGTGGACGAACGCGGCCGCATCATCGAGGACCACCGGGCGTTGCTCGTCATGCTCGACCTCATCGCGGCCGAGCGGCGCAGCGGCAGGGTCGCCCTGCCGGTGACCACCACGCGCATCGCCGAACAGGTCGCCGCCTACCACGGCACGCAGGTGGAGTGGACGACGACGTCCCCGGACGACCTCACGCGGGTCTGCCGCGACGACGCGACGATCTTCGGTGGCGACGGCCGCGGCGGGTTCATCGTGCCGGAGTTCAGCTCCGTGTTCGACGGTGCCGCGGCCTTCGTACGGCTCATCGGCCTCGTGGCGCGCACCCAGCTCACGCTCAGCCAGATCGACGCGCGCATCCCCCGGGCCCACGTCGTGCGGCGGGACCTGGCCACGCCGTGGGCCGTCAAGGGTCTGGTCATGCGGCACGTCGTCGAGGCGGCCGGCGACCGGTCCGTCGACACCACCGACGGCGTCCGCGTCGTGGAGTCCGACGGCCGCTGGGTCATGGTCCTGCCCGACCCGGCCGAGGCCGTCACCCACCTGTGGGCGGAGGGTCCGGACGACGCGTCGGCGCAGGCGCTGCTCGACGAGTGGGCCGCCGTGGTGGACGGTGCCGGACGCTGATCCGCGCACACCGGATGGGCCTTCGGCCCGCGCCCGAGGGCCCATTCGGTGGTAGGGGCGTCGACGTGCGACGATGTGCCACATGTCGCAGCAGCAGCCCGAACGGAGTACCGCGTCGCGGCCTGCACGCCCTGACGCGTCCATGTCGCTGCTGACGAACGTCATGGAGCACAGCCTCGACGACGGCTACGCCGAAGCGGCGGCCCGCCGGGGCGAGACGGGCCGGGCCCGCCTGCCGCGCTCACTGCGCGGGAAGGTCTGGCTGGCCGGAGGGCTGGTCCTGGCCGGCCTCGTCGTCACCCTGGGGGCCGCGCAGGCGCGGTTCGACGCTCCGACGGTCGCCAAGGAGCGCGAGGAGCTGATCGACCGCGTCGAGGACGGCACCGAGGAGGCCGACGACCTCCAGGAGGAGGTCCGTGGCCTGCGGGAGACCGTCGCGCGGATGCAGGACGAGGCGCTTCGCGGTGACGGCGCCGGGGCTGAGGATCTGGTCGGGCTGCTCGCGGGAGCCACCGCCGTCGAGGGGCCCGGAGTGGAGCTCGTCGTCGACGACGCCGAGGACACCGGCGGCGGCTCGGACGGCCCCCGGGAGTCCACGGGCTTCTCCGACACCGGCCGCGTCCGCGACCGGGACCTCCAGTTGGTGGTCAACGGTCTGTGGGCCTCCGGTGCGGAGGCCGTCTCGATCAACGACCAGCGGCTGAGCGCCCTGTCCGCCATCCGGGCCGCGGGTGACGCCATACTGGTCGACAACAAGCCGCTGGTGCCGCCGTACACCATCCTCGCGGTGGGGGAGGGCCAGGAGCTGGCCGACCGCTTCCGGTCGAGCGTGGACGGCCAGTACCTCCAGATCCTGGAGGACAACTACGACATCCGGACGAGCCTCGGTGTGCGGGACGCGCTGCGGCTCCCCGCGGCGCCGAGCCTCACCCTCAGAACCGCCGAGCCGGTCACCAGTCGAAAGGGCAGCAATTCGTGATCGCCGTACTGGGCCTCATCGTGGGAGTCGTGGCGGGGCTGGTGCTCCGCCCCGTGGTACCGACGGCCGTGGAGCCCTATCTGCCCATCGCCGTCGTGGCGGCGCTCGACGCGGTCTTCGGCGGGCTGCGTGCGATGCTGGACGGCATCTTCGTGGACAAGGTCTTCGTCGTCTCGTTCCTGTCGAACGTCGTGGTGGCCGCCCTCATCGTCTTCCTCGGTGACAAGCTGGGGGTGGGCGCACAGCTGTCCACGGGTGTGGTCGTCGTTCTCGGCATCCGCATCTTCTCCAACGCCGCCGCGATCCGGCGGCACGTGTTCGGGGCGTGAGGTCGATGAACGACGACAGGACGCCGGACGGGGAGCGCGAACCGGACCGCGCGGAACCGGGCGGACCGGAGAAGCGCGAGGTCGGGCCCCCGGCCGCCGACGCCCGCCTGCAACCGTCGGCGGGGGACGATGACGCGTCCGCCACCGGCCCTCCCGACGCGGAGGCCCCGGGACCGGACGCGCCGCCGCCGACGCGGGACGGGACCGCCCCGGCGCCCGACACGCCCGGGAACGACCGGATGACCGGCCGGCAGCGGCTCGCCGCCGGCCTCTGGCCGCCCCGGCTCAATCGGAACCAACTCATCGCGGCCGCGCTGCTGTTCGTGCTGGGTCTGGGCCTGGCCATCCAGGTGCGTTCGACCAGCGAGGACAGCGCCCTGCGCGGAGCGCGCCAGGAGGACCTGGTGCGTATCCTCGACGAACTCGACGACCGCACCACGCGCCTTGAGGACGAGAAGCAGCGTCTGGAGACACAGCGCTCGGAGTTGGAGAACAGCTCCGACCAGGCCGAGGAGGCCAGGCAGCAGCGCGAGGAGCGTGAACGCCAACTCGGTATCCTGGCGGGTACGGTGGCCGCACAGGGTCCGGGCATCGAGGTCCGGATCAGTGGCCCGGCCGACGTCGTCGAGGCGGACCGGTTGCTGGACGCCATCCAGGAGCTGCGGGCCGCCGGTGCGGAGGCCATGCAGATCAACGATGTCCGGGTGGTGGCGGACACGTACTTCACCAACGCGGAGGGCGGTGTGAACATCGACGGCCAGTCGGTCTCACCGCCCTACGTCTTCGAGGTCATCGGCCGGCCGCAGGATCTCGAACCGGCGCTGAACATCCCGGGAGGCGTCGTGCAGAGCCTTCAGGGCGACGGTGCGTCGGTCACCATCACCCCGTCCGACACCGTCGTGGTGGACGCCTTGCGGTCGGCGCAGCGACCTGACTACGCTCAGTCGCCGTCGCAGTGAGGTGCCGGTGATCCTTTCCGGGGGTCGGCGGGCCCGTACGACGTCACGTAGGGGAAACTGTTTACTGGCCGCGGACGTTGCCCGGGTGTCCGCTGTGGCCTGTGTGAGCATCAAGGGTCTGTCCTGCCCCGCGGGCGGGTCTGTTTCGTGCGAGGGGAATCGCCCGTGAGTTTTCTTTCCAAGCTGTTCGGCAAGCACAAGGACGCCGGTGGTGCACACCGCGCGCCCCGACACGCTGCCGCCGGGGACCAGACGTCCGCCGGTGAGGCCGAGCGTCCGCTCTTCCGTCCCGACCCCGATGCCCCGCATGGCGGTACTTCGGGGGCGCCGGGCGGGGTTTCCGTTGACCAGGGCGCGGCCGCGCGCATAGGTTCCCAGGCACCAGCAGCCTCACGTGGTGGAGGGTCCGGCGTGCCGATCTGTTCCAGGTGCGGGAACCGGGCCGCCGAGTCCAGCCGCTTCTGCTCCAACTGCGGTGCGCCGCTGAAGGGCGGTGCACCGGCCGGCGAGCGTCCTTCGGAGACGACGTCGACCATCTCGATCACCGGCCTGGAGGCGTACGACGCGGAGGCCACCGGTCAGACGCCGATGCTGTCGCCCGAGGCGGTCGCGGCGATCGACGCCCTGCCGGTCGGATCCGCCCTGCTGGTGGTCCGTCGCGGACCCAACTCCGGGGCTCGCTTCCTGCTCGACAGCGAGGTGACGACCGCCGGGCGCAGCCCGCAGAGCGACATCTTCCTGGACGACGTCACGGTCTCGCGCCGCCACGTGGAGTTCCGGCGCGGCACGGACGGCGGTTTCACCGCGTCCGACGTCGGCAGCCTCAACGGCACGTACGTCAACCGGGAACCCATCGACTCCGTTGCGTTGAACAACGGTGACGAAGTGCAGATCGGCAAGTTCCGGCTGGTCTTCTTCGCCCACCAGCGAGGCGTCTGACGCACGACCCGTCCAGGGAAGGTTCATGCCGCACACACCGTCGGGCGGCGCCCCACCGGGCGCCGCCACCGGGGACCGCGGTCCCGCCGATCGCGTCCCCATGAGCATCGGCTCGGTCCTGGGTCTGCTCCGGGAGGAGTTCCCCGAAGTCACCGTCTCCAAGATCCGGTTTCTGGAGTCGGAGGGGCTCGTGGAGCCGCGGCGCACACCGTCGGGCTACCGCAAGTTCAGCGCGCAGGACGTGGAGCGGCTGGCGTTCGTCCTGCGGATGCAGCGCGACCACTACCTGCCGCTGAAGGTCATCCGCGAGCAGCTCGACGCGCGGGACCGCGGCGAGCAGGTGGCCCTTCCGGGCCCCGCCCAGCCGCCCGACCTCCTGGACGGCGCGGCCGCGCCGCTCGACACGGCGGGGGCGGCACGCGTCGGCCGCGCCGAGCTGCTGGCCGCCTCGGAGATCACCGAGGAGCAGCTCGCGGAGTGGGAGTCCTACGGGCTGCTCGGCCCCGTGGAGAACGGCGGCTATGCGGCCGAGGCCGTGGAGGTCGCCCGCCTCGTGCTGGACCTCGGGCGCTTCGGGCTTCAGCCGCGTCATCTGCGGGCCGTGAAGGCGTCGGCGGATCGTGACGCGGGCCTCGTGGAGCAGGTGGTCGCTCCGCTGCGCCGGCACCGCAATCCGCAGACGCGGCAGCACGCCGAGGCCACGGCCCGCGAGCTGGCGACACTGGCGGTGCGGCTGCACGCCACGTTCGTCCAGGCGGCGCTGCGTGAACAGCGTGGCTGACCCCGTCGGCGCACCGGGATCGGGGGCCCGGGAGTGCCCGACTACCCAAACCGGCGGGGCAGCGCCTAGGGTTGCTATGTGAACGAGCTCGACGTCGTGGGTGTCCGGGTCGAAATGCCCTCCAACCAGCCGATCGTGCTTCTGCGTGAAGTAGGAGGCGATCGCTACCTTCCCATCTGGATCGGCCCGGGTGAGGCGACCGCCATCGCCTTCGCCCAGCAGGGCATGACCCCGGCCCGTCCGCTCACGCACGATCTGTTCAAGGACGTGCTGGAGGCCGTGGGCCAGGAGCTGACGGCGGTGCGGATCACGGACCTGCGCGAGGGTGTCTTCTACGCTGAACTGGTGTTCGCGAGCGGTGTCGAGGTCAGTGCCCGGCCCTCCGACGCCATAGCGCTGGCCCTGCGCACGGGCACGCCCATCTACGGCAGTGACGGGGTGCTCAACGACGCCGGCATCGCGATCCCGGACGAGCAGGAGGACGAGGTGGAGAAGTTCCGCGAGTTCCTCGACCAGATCTCGCCCGAGGACTTCGGTACGAGCAACCAGTGATCCGAAGGCCGCCGATGTCCCCTCGCCGCCCGGTGCGGCGGGGCCGAACTGACGGCGATCCCCGGTTCCTCCCAAGGCCAAACCACTCGTGAGGTCACTATCACCCGGCGTGCCGAGTGTGGCGATCGTTGACGCACGTGGGGTGACTGCCTACCGTCAAGGAGGCAGGTCCCGGCGGCGTCACCGCGGGACGTGAAGGGATGGAGGGTCGGCGTGACCAGCACCGGCGAGGGCAAGGCCACGAACGGCCCGTTTCCGTTTCACGGGGCTCCCGCGCAGCCCGTCGGAGCACCCGCCGGTTCCCCGGAGCCGTCGGACGGCACGGCGGGGGAACGGCTCGGCTACCGGGGCCCGACCGCGTGTGCGGCGGCCGGTATCACCTACCGTCAGCTGGACTACTGGGCGCGTACCGGCCTCGTGGAGCCCAGCGTCCGGGCCGCCTGCGGGTCGGGCACGCAGCGCCTCTACAGCTTTCGTGACGTCGTCGTCCTCAAGATCGTGAAGCGCCTGCTCGACACCGGCGTGTCCCTCCAGAACATCCGCACCGCCGTCCAGCACCTGCGCAGCCGCGAGCTGTGCGACCTCACGCAGATGACGCTGATGAGCGACGGCGCCACGGTCTACGAGTGCACGTCCCCCGACGAGGTCGTGGACCTGCTCCAGGGGGGACAGGGCGTCTTCGGGATCGCGGTCGGCGTCGTCTGGCGGGACGTGGAGGGCGCACTCTCCCAGCTGCACGCGGAACGGCTCGACACCGGAGAGACCCTGGTGCGGGAGCACCCCGGCGACGAGCTGGCGCGGCGACGCAACCGCGCGGGCTGAAGGTGCCGCCCCGCACCGCCGGAACCCGGCGGGGGAGCGGCTGTCAGTGCGGTGCGGCAGCATCGGTGGTGTGAGAGGCGCACCGACGATCCTCCATCTCGACATGGACGCGTTCTACGCCGCGGTCGAACAGGCGGCGAAGCCGAGTCTGCGCGGTAAGCCGGTGGTCGTCGGCGGCCTGGGCCCCCGCGGCGTCGTGGCGACGGCCTCCTACGAGGCCAGGCGCTTCGGGGTGCACTCGGCCATGCCGACCGCGCAGGCCCGGCGCCGCTGTCCGAACGCGGCCTACCTGACCCCGCGCTTCTCCCTGTACCGGCAGGTCAGCGACACGGTGATGGCGTTGCTCGCCGAGCTGTCCCCGTTGGTGGAGCCGCTGAGCCTGGACGAGGCCTTCGTGGACCTGGAAGCGGGCGGCACCCCGCCCGACGTCCGCGCGGCCCAGGAGACGGGCAGCAGGCTGCGCGGGGACATCCGGGCGGCCACGGGGCTCAGCGGCTCCGTCGGTCTCGCCGGCTCGAAGATGCTCGCGAAGATCGCCTCCGAGCAGGCCAAGCCCGACGGACTGGTGACGATCCGGCCCGGCACCGAGCAGGGTCTCCTCGCCCCCCTGAGCGTGCGGACCCTCCCGGGCGTCGGTCCCGCGACCGCCGAGACGCTGCGACGTGCCGGAATCCTCACCGTGGGAGAGGCGGTGGAGGCCGGCGAGGCGGAGCTGCTGCGGTTGCTCGGGCGGGCGCACGGGAGCGGGCTGTACGCCATGGCACGCGGCATCGACGACCGCCCGGTGGTGGCCGAGCGGGCGTCGAAGTCGGTCTCGGTCGAGGACACCTTCGACGTCGACGTCACCGACCGCACCCGCATCCAGCTGGAACTCGCCCGGCTGGCCGAGCGGTGCGCCGCCCGGCTGCGGTCCGCCGGGCGCTCCGGCAGGACGGTGGTCATCAAGGTCCGCAGCTACGACTTCTCCACCCTGACCCGCTCCGACACGCTGCGCGGGCCCACGGACGACCCGGTGGTGATCCGGGAAGCCGCCGCACGTCTGCTCGACACCGTGGACACGACGGCCGGGGTGCGGCTCCTGGGGGTCGGGGTGAGCGGGCTGGCCGACTTCACCCAGGAGGACCTGTTCGCGCAGGCGCGCCCGGAGGAGCCACACGGGGCCCGCACACCCGGCGGGGAACCGGCCGCCGTGGCCCCGCAGCCCCGCCCCCGTGGGCCGGGGGAGGAGGCGGCGCTCGCCGCGGAACCGCGCGGGCCGCACCGCTGGCTGCCGGGGCTGGACGTCCGGCACGCCGTCCACGGCCCCGGCTGGGTGCAGGGCAGTGGCGTCGGGCGGGTCACCGTCCGTTTCGAGCGGCCCGGCTCCCCGCCGGGACGGGTGCGGACCTTTCGCGCCGACGACCCCGCCCTCGAGCCAGGCGAGCCGCTTCCCCTGGCGCCGGGCGGTCATACGTCGGGCAGTGCGCCCGGCAGGACCTCCGGCGGTGCGGGCGCTCAGACCCCCGCCTCGTCGTCCCCCGCGATCCGCCCGAACCCCTCCTCGCCGGGGAGCGTCCCCGACTCACCGGCTGCGGGGATGTCCAGTCCGTAGTGGTGGTAGAGCTGGAGTTCCTGTTCGGGGGAGAGATGACGGCCCACGCCGAAGTCCGGGGCGTCCTTGATGAGCGTGCGGGTGAACGGCACCCGCAGCTCCTCCTCCACGACCTCGCTCGGCCGCAGGGGGACGAAGGCGTCCCGGCCGAACAGCCCCGTGCGCACCGCGGCCCATTCCGGCTTCCCGGTGGCGTCGTCCAGGTACACCTCGTCGACGACGCCGATCTTGGTGCCGTCGCGGTCGAACGCCTTGCGGCCTATCAGGCTGCGCGGGTCGATGTCGGTCTGCACGGTTCCTCCAACTGGTGGGCGTTCGCTCTCCGGGGCTCTTTCACCACGAAAGGGCACTCCGTGCCGCGCGGCCAGTCGAGCACGGGCCCGCTGTCACTCGACCGGCCGCTGGTAGGCTCGAAGACGGCTGTCGACCCCGCGCGGGAGAGCCCTCGGGTAGTGAGTTCCGGGGGCGCCGAAGGAGCAAACCCTCCCCGGAATCTCTCAGGCACACGTACCGTGCGGACGAGGTCACTCTGGAAAGAAGGGCGGATCGCGAGCGCCACGGCGCACCCGGGGTCCCCCCTCACCGACGGTGAAAGCCGGACGTCCCCTCACGGGGCCGGCCCGGTGAAACTCTCAGGTTGAGATGACAGAGGGGGAGGCCGTCCGGGCACCCACGCCGTGGTGCCCCTCGCAGGTCGTAGTGACCAGGAGGCCCCCGCAGATGACCACCGATCGCATCCCACTCTCCGCGTTGGACAGCGGTACCCCGTTCGAACGCCGGCACATCGGGCCGGACGCCGCCGAGCAGGCCAAGATGCTGGCGCACGTCGGCTACGGCTCGCTGGACGAGCTGACCGCCGCCGCCGTGCCCGACGTCATCAAGAGCACCGGGCCGCTGAACCTTCCGGGTGCCCGTTCCGAGGCGGAGGTGCTCGCCGAGCTGCGGTCGCTCGCCGACCGCAACCAGGTGCTCGACTCCATGATCGGGCTCGGCTACTACGGCACCTTCACGCCGCCGGTCATCCTGCGCAACGTGATGGAGAACCCCGCCTGGTACACCGCGTACACGCCGTACCAGCCGGAGATCTCGCAGGGCCGCCTGGAGGCGCTGCTCAACTTCCAGACGGTCGTCGCCGACCTCACGGGCCTGCCGACGGCCGGCGCATCGCTGCTGGACGAGGGCACGGCCGCCGCCGAGGCCATGGCCCTGTCGCGCCGGGTGGGCAAGGTCAAGCAGGGGGTCTACCTGGTCGACGCCGACTGCCTGCCGCAGACGATCGCCGTGATGGAGACGCGGGCCGAGCCGGCCGGCGTCGAGATCGTCGTCGCCGACCTGTCGGACGGCATCCCCGCCGACATCGCCGAGCGCGGCGTCTTCGGTGTGCTGCTCCAGTACCCGGGCGCCTCCGGTGCCGTGCGCGACCCCCGCGGTCTGATCGCCCGGGCCCGGGAACTCGGCGCGGTCGTGACCGTCGCCGCGGATCTGCTCGCCCTCACCCTCCTGACCTCCCCCGGCGAGCTCGGCGCGGACATCGCCGTCGGCTCCAGCCAGCGCTTCGGCGTCCCGATGGGCTTCGGCGGCCCGCACGCCGGTTTCATGGCCGTGCGCGAGAAGTTCGCCCGCAGCCTGCCCGGGCGCCTGGTCGGTGTCTCCGTCGACGCCGACGGGCACAAGGCCTACCGGCTGGCGCTGCAGACGCGCGAGCAGCACATCCGGCGGGAGAAGGCCACCAGCAACATCTGCACCGCGCAGGTCCTCCTCGCGGTGATGGCCGGTCTGTACGCCGTCTACCACGGCCCCGACGGGCTCTCCGGTATCGCCCGCCGCACCCACCGCCACGCCACGCTGCTCGCGGCCGGTCTGCGGGACGGCGGCGTCCACGTCACGGCGGGCGCCTTCTTCGACACGGTCACCGCCGAGGTCCCCGGCCGGGCCGCCGAGGTCGTCGCCGCCGCGCGTGAGGCGGGCGTCAACCTGCGGCTGACGGACGCCGACCACGTGGGCATCGCCTGCGACGAGACCACCGGACGTCACCAGGTGGAAGCCGTCTGGAGCGCCTTCGGCGTCCGCGCCGACCTGGACGACCTGGACCGGACGACCGAGGACGCCCTGCCCGCGGAGCTGCTGCGGGCGGACGAGTTCCTCAGCCACCCCGTCTTCCACCAGCACCGCTCCGAGACGGCGATGCTGCGCTACCTGCGCCGCCTCGCCGACAAGGACTACGCGCTGGACCGCGGGATGATCCCGCTCGGGTCGTGCACGATGAAGCTCAATGCGACGACCGAGATGGAACCCGTCACCTGGTCGGAGTTCGGCGGCCTGCACCCGTTCGCGCCGGCCGAGCAGGCCGAGGGCTACCTCACGCTCATCCGCGAGCTGGAGGAGCGGCTGGCCGAGGTGACCGGATACGACAAGGTCTCCATTCAGCCCAACGCCGGTTCGCAGGGCGAGCTGGCCGGTCTGCTCGCGGTGCGCGCCTACCACCGGGCGAACGGCGACACGCAGCGCACCGTGTGCCTCATCCCGTCCTCCGCGCACGGCACCAACGCGGCCAGCGCCGTCATGGCGGGCATGAAGGTCGTCGTCGTCAAGACCGGGGAGAACGGCGACGTCGACACCGAGGACCTGCACGACAAGATCGCGCGGTACCGGGACGAGCTGGCGGTCCTGATGGTCACCTACCCCTCCACGCACGGCGTCTTCGAGGACGACATCTCGGACGTCTGCGCGGCCGTGCACGAGGCCGGCGGCCAGGTGTACGTGGACGGCGCCAATCTCAACGCGCTGGTGGGCCTCGCCCGTCCGGGGGCGTTCGGCGCCGACGTCTCCCATCTGAACCTGCACAAGACCTTCTGCATCCCGCACGGTGGCGGCGGCCCCGGCGTCGGTCCGGTCGGCGTCCGCGCACACCTGGCCCCGTACCTGCCCAACCACCCGCTGCAGCCGGCCGCCGGTCCGGCCACGGGCATCGGCCCGGTCTCCGCCGCCCCCTGGGGCTCGGCCGGGATCCTGCCGATCTCCTGGGCGTACGTGCGGCTGATGGGCGCCGAGGGGCTGCGCCGCGCCACCCAGGTCGCGGTGCTGAGCGCCAACTACATCGCCAAGCGCCTCGAACCGCACTACCCGGTGCTCTACACCGGGCCGGGCGGTCTGGTGGCCCACGAGTGCATCGTCGACGTCCGCCCGCTGACCAAGGCCACGGGCGTGACCATCGACGACGTGGCCAAGCGGCTGATCGACTACGGCTTCCACGCCCCGACGATGTCGTTCCCGGTGGCCGGGACGCTGATGATCGAGCCGACGGAGAGCGAGGACCTGGCGGAGATCGACCGCTTCTGCGACGCCATGATCGCGATCCGGGCCGAGGCGGACCGCGTCACCTCGGGGGAGTGGAGCGCCGAGGACAGCCCGCTGCGCGGTGCCCCGCACACCGCCGCCCAACTCGCGGGCGAGTGGGACCGCGTCTACAGCCGTGCGGAGGCCGCCTTCCCCGCAGGCGTCACGGCCGACGCCAAGTACTGGGCCCCGGTGCGCCGCATCGACGGTGCCTTCGGCGACCGCAACCTCGTCTGCTCCTGCCCCCCGCCGGAGGAGTTCGAGGGCTGAGGCCCCCGCCGCGCGCGGCGGCACCGCCGGCACCCTGAGGGCCGTCGGCCCGGAAACCGTCCGGGCCGGCGGCCCTCGTCGCTCTCCTCGGCCCCGGCAGGGCTCAGGCCGCGGTGGTCACGTGGCGCGTGCCCGACGGCCGGTGGGGCGCGACGATCTTGCCGTCCGGCAGCAACTCGCCGGTGTCGTCGAACAGCAGGACTCCGTTGCACAGGAGGCTCCAGCCCTGCTCGGGATGGTGGGCCACCGGGTGGGCGGCCTCCCGGTCGGCGGAGTCGGCGGACGGGCAGGGTGGCTGGTGCTGACACATGGCGGTGGACTCTCGGCTCTCTCGCTGCGGTGTGATCTGCGTGCTGCGGCTGCTCTTCGTGGTCATCAGGCCGCTCCCCCGTTGGTGCTGGTGGTCCCCAGTGTCGTCCTACGACGGCCGTTCCGCAGGGATTTCCCGGGAGCCGCCCTCACGAGGGGATGACGCGTCCCCCGTCCGGGCGGTTGTCACCGCTTCGGGTCATCCTCGCGTGCGGTGGCATGGCCGGTTGTGACTAGTCCCGCGCGGTGGCCGTGCGCACACCTGTGCCCCGCGACGGTCAGGGTCGCGGGGCACAGGTGTCGCGCGAGAAGCCCGGCCGATGCCGGAGCGGCCGCGTACTACGCCGGGGTGTGCAGCAGCGGTGCGGGCACCAGGCGGTGCGTCAGCAGGGGCAGCAGCGCGTCCACCCGGTGCGGGAGGTGCGGTGCGATGCCCGGAGGCGCCGGCGCCAGCGGGACCAGCAGGTCCTCCGGGGAGAGAGTGCCGTCCGTGGCGTCCACCGCCGGGTCGCCGTGCAGCCACAGCGTGAGCATGTACAGCTCCGGTACGGACAGCAGCCGGGGCCGGTACGGTGCCGGAAGCGCGTCCGCGTGCCGCAGGGCGACCTCCGTCGAGCGGACGTAGGGGCCTTCGCCGAAGTGGGAGAAGCCCCAGCCGTCCGCCGTGAGCATCGCCTCGGCCGTGCCGACGGCCGTGTCGTCGCCGCGGAGGAGGAAACGCCAGCCGGTCAGCCGGGGGCTGGGCGGTCCGCCGGGACCGGTGATGCCGGTCAGGACGTACACGGGCAGCGGCTGTTCGGGCCGCAGCCCGCCGTGCGCCTCGGCCGCGGGGGTGCCGCGCAGGGGCGCGGTGGACGAACCCAGCGCGGCGAGAACGCTGCGCAGGGCGGCTGGGGGAGCCTGGTGAGCATGCAGGGGCATGGCGGGTCGCCTCTCACTTGGGGAGACAGGAGGATGCGCGGCGAAGCACGGACGACGCTGACGGCAGACCCGAGGCACGCCCGAAGCGGGCGGGAGAAGGGTGACCGGAACCGAGAGGCGTCACGTCACGGCCTCAAGCCGGAGTTTATACGACATTTGTTCCCGAGGCGTTTCCGCTACTCGTTTCGGGTGTGCCGCACAAGGAGAAATCCCGCCGGAAAACGCGAGTACTCCACCTGCTGGAACACGGCGCCGTGTTCGATGGCCTCGACGACCGTGTGCCGAGGGGACGGCCGGAAACCGTCTGTGTTTGCCGTCACGCAGGGTGGGAAACAGCATCAGGCTACCGTATGCCTGCGGAATGTGCCGAGAGAAAACACCGGCCGGGTGAGCCTCACGGGTACCCCGCAGGAGTTGTCGATCGTGCCGCGGGGCATCATCGAGGCACTGCCGATCGAGGAGGGACACATCGTGGGGGAGAAGGTCGCTGCCGACGGGTTCGATCTCGCGGACCGCCGGCGCTACCGGGAGAAGCTCCACCGCTGCCTCCGTGCGCTGGACCTGCTGCTGGAGCAGCAGCGGTTCGAGCGCCCCCGCAACCTGATGGGGCTGGAGATCGAGCTGAACCTCGCCGACGCCGAGGGAATGCCACGGATGATAAACGAGGAGGTTCTCGGGCGCATCGCGAGCCGCGATTTCCAGACCGAGCTGGGTCAGTTCAACCTCGAAGTCAATATCCTTCCGCACCGCCTCGGCGGCCGCGTACTGGACCAGTTGGCCGAAGAACTGCGCACCGGGCTCGCATACGCCGACCGCAAAGCCCGTGAGGCCGACGGGCGGGTTCTGATGATCGGTATTCTGCCCACCCTCACTCCCGCCGATCTCATCTCCGCCAACTTCTCCAGCGCCGACCGCTACACCCTTCTCAACGATCAGATCATGGCGGCGCGCGGTGAGGAGATCCTTCTCGACATCGACGGCCCGGAACGGCTTTCCTACACCTCCGCCTCCATCGCGCCCGCCGCCGCCTGTACCTCCGTCCAGCTCCACCTGCAGGTCACTCCGAGCCGCTTCGCCGACGTCTGGAACGCCGCGCAGGCCGTGCTGGGGGTGCAGCTCGCCGTGGGAGCGAACTCCCCCTTCCTCTTCGGTCGGGAGCTGTGGCGCGAGTCCCGTGTGCCGCTCTTCCTCCAGGCCACCGACGCGCGTCCGGCCGAGTACGCCGCCCAGGGCGTCCGCCCCCGCGCCTGGTTCGGCGAGCGCTGGATCGATTCGCCCCGCGACCTCTTCGCGGAGAACCTCCGGTACTTCCCTGCCCTGCTGCCCCTGCGGGACGAGGAGGACCCCCTGCACGTCATCGAGCAGGGCGGCATCCCCACCCTCGCCGAGCTGGCGCTGCACAACGGCACCGTCTACCGCTGGAACCGCCCCGTCTACGACGTCTCCGACGGCGTCCCGCACCTGCGGGTGGAGAACCGCGTCCTGCCCGCCGGGCCCAGTGTCACCGACGTGCTCGCCAACACCGCCCTGTACTACGGCCTGGTGCGCGCCCTGGCCGACGAACAGCGCCCGGTGTGGAAGCGGCTGCCGTTCGCGGCGGCCGAGGAGAACTTCCGTGCCGCGGCCCGGCACGGCATCGACGCCCGGCTGACCTGGCCACGGCCCGGCCGGAGCGGCTCACCGGCCGCCGTGCCCGCGCACCGCCTCGTGCTCGACGAGCTGCTGCCGCTGGCCGCGACCGGCCTGGACGCCTGGGGGATCGAGCCGGCCGACCGCGACTTCTACCTGGGCGTCATCGAGGAGCGCTGCCGCCGCCGTACCAACGGCGCGGCTTGGCAGGTCGCCGCCTACCACCGGGCCAGGGACGGCGGGCTCGACCGGGAGAAGGCGCTCGCGGCGGTGGCGCGGCGGTACGTAGAGCTCGTCGGCGCCGGGGAGCCGGTGCACACCTGGCCGACGCACGGCTGACGGCGCGCGGCACCCGCACGTCCGTCCGCGGGGCGGGTAGGGCAAGCTGGTCCTCCAGCCGACGCATGCCCGAGGGGAGCCATCACGTGAGGTCGTGGGCGGCCGGACCGACGGCGTCCAGCGTGACGCCCGCCCTGCCAGGCGAACGTGACCGGGCCCTGCTCGGACGCGAGACGCTGCTCGTCCTGGCCCTCTCCCTGGGGGCCAGCGCCCTGGCGGCGCTCATCAGCTTCACCGGCTCCCTGACCCGGCCGGGCGGACTGGCCGACCAGGCGGCGAACCTGAACAGCTCCCGGGCCCCCGACCGGCCCTGGCTGGACCTGGCCTGGCAGCTGTTCGGGATCACCACCGCGCTGGTGCCCGTCCTCCTCGTGGCCCACCTGCTGACGCGCGAGCCCGCCCGGTCCACCGGGTCCGCCGACGGCGGGCTGCGCCTGCTCGGCTTCGACCCGCGTCGGCTCGGCTTCGACCTCGGCCGGGGCGCTCTCGTCGCGGCCGGGATCGGCGGCAGCGGCCTGCTGCTCTACCTCGGCGCCCGCGCGGCCGGAGCCAACCTCACGGTGGTGCCCGAATCGCTGCCCGACGTGTGGTGGAAGCTGCCCGTCCTGGTCCTCTCCGCCGTGCAGAACTCCGTCGTCGAGGAGGTCATCGTCGTCGGCTACCTGCTCCGACGACTCGACCAGCTCGGATGGAGCCCGCTGGGCGCTCTCGCCGCCAGCTCCCTGCTGCGCGCCACCTACCACCTCTACCAGGGCATCGGCGGCTTCGTCGGCAACCTGGTGATGGGCGTGATCTTCGTCTGGCTCTACCGCCGTTGGGGCCGCGTCGGTCCGCTCGTCGCGGCGCACGCCTTCATCGACATCGTCGCGTTCGTGGGCTACGCCCTCCTCGCGGACAAGGTCGGCTGGCTGCCCACCGGCTGAGCCGTGGTCGGAGAGAGGCCCAGCCCGGTCGTGACGCGCGCACACCGCGTCGGAGCCCGTCACACGCCGACGCGCAGCCGGCCCTCCAGCACGGTGACGGCGTGTCCGGCCAGCAGCGTCCGGTCCCCGCGCAGCGTCGTGCGCACCAAGCCGGTGCGCCGGCCGCCCTGCCGTCCGGTGAGGCGCTCGCGGCCCAGCCGGGCGCTCCAGAAGGGGGCCAGCGCGGTGTGCGCGCTGCCGGTGACCGGGTCCTCCGCGATGCCCACCGAGGGGAAGAAGCACCGCGAGACGAAGTCGTGCTCCGCCTCCGGGTCGCCCGCCCGGGCGGTGACGATGAACCCGCGTGCACCGAACCGACCGAGGACCGCGACGTCCGGGTCGAGGGTGCGCACGGTGGACTCGTCGGCGACCTCCACCAGGAAGTCGCCCACGTCCGGCCCGGTCTCGTGCACGCTGAGCGGTTCGACGCCCAGCGCCGCGGCGGCGCCCAGGGGCAGCTGCGCCGCCGTGAGTGGGGCGGTGGGGAAGTCCAGGGTGACGCCCCCGTCCTCGGCGACGCTCGCACCGAGCACCCCGCTCAGCGTGGCGAACCGCACGTCCCCGGTGGCCGGACGTGTGGTGTGCAGGACGTGTGCCGTGGCCAGCGTGGCGTGGCCGCACATGCGGACCTCGGCGGCGGGGGTGAACCAACGCAGCGCCCAGTCCGCCTCGCCGCCCCCGGGCAGCGGGTGGGCGAAGGCCGTCTCGGACAGGTTCATCTCCGTCGCGATGCGCTGGAGGGCCGCGTCCTCAGGGAAGGACGCGCCGTCGAAGAGCATGACGGCGGCGGGGTTGCCGGCGAACGGACGCTCGGTGAAGGCGTCGACGATGCGGATCTCCATGCGGCGGACGCTACGGCGCTCCGCGCGGACCGGTCCATGGCCACCTCGGCTGCGGTGGACCGCCGTGGAGAAGGGGTGCCGACGCAGGCGCGTGCGGGCGGACGGGGCGGCCGGGCGCGGCGTGGCCACACTGCGAGACAGGAGCGACTTCGCTCGACACTCATGTTGGCCGTGGGCATGATGTCGGCATGCCGGAAGCCCCCACATCCGCCGTTCCCCGCCGCGCCGGCGGCGGCATCGGCCTCGCCCTGGTCTCCGCGTTCGCGTTCGGCGGCTCCGGGGTGGCGGCGAAACCCCTGATCGAGGCCGGGCTCGACCCCCTGCATGTCACCTGGCTCCGGGTGACCGGCGCGGCGCTGGTGCTGCTGCCGCTGGCGTGGCGGCACCGCGCCCTGGTGCGCGAACGCCCGGCGCTCCTCGCCGGGTTCGGCCTGCTGGCCGTCGCGGGGGTGCAGGCCTGCTATTTCGCCGCCATCGCCCGCATCCCCGTCGGCGTCGCGCTGCTGATCGAGTACCTGGGGCCCGCGCTCGTGCTGGCCTGGGTGCGGTTCGTCCAGCGGCGGCCGGTGAGCCGCGCGGCGGGTCTGGGCGTCGTCCTGGCCGTGGCCGGGCTGGCCTGCGTGGTGCAGATCTGGGCCGGTCTGCGGCTCGACGCACTGGGGCTGCTGCTGGCGCTGGGTGCCGCGTGCTGTCAGGTGGGCTACTTCATCCTGTCCGACCACGGCGGCACCCCGGTCGACGGCCGCAGGGTGCCCGACCCCGTGGGCGTCATCGCCTACGGCCTCCTCGTCGGCGCCGTCGTGCTCACGGTCGTCGCCCGCCCCTGGACGATGGACGGGCGCGTGCTCACGCGGACGGCGCTCATGGGCGGGGCGGAAATGCCGGCCGTGGTGCTGCTGGCGTGGGTCGTGCTGGTCGCCACCGTGGCCGCCTACCTCACCGGCATCGTCGCGGTGCGCAGGCTCTCTCCCCAGGTGGCCGGCGTGGTCGCCTGCCTGGAGGCCGTCGTGGCGACGGGCCTGGCCTGGTTCCTGCTCGGCGAGCGGCTGGCCGCCGTGCAACTCCTCGGCGGCGCGCTGGTGCTCGCCGGCGCGCTGACGGCGCAGCGTGCGACACCCGCCGCCGCGCCCGCGGAACCCGTCGCCCGGGGCGGGGGCGGGGACGCGCGATTGCCCGAGGACGTCCGGCTTCCCTAAGGTGCTCCCATGCCGATGAGCGTGCTCTCCCCGCCCGCCGCCTGAGGCGGGCGGGCCGAACGACGCACGCGGGCCCCTGGGGGCGCCGCGTGGGCCCCGGCTGCCCGCACACGGGACGAACCTCTTCTTCGACTCGTCGTGGAGCACTCGGCACATGAATCCTCGAACCGCTTCCGCCGCCCTGCCCGTCGGGCGCGGCCTTCTCTTCGTCATCGTCTCCGCCGTCGCCTGGGGCACGGCCGGGGCGGCGGCGGCCCTCCTCTTCGACAGCAGCGGGTTGGGCCCGGTGGCCCTCACCTTCTGGCGCACGGCCGGGGGCCTCGCGCTGCTCGCCGCCGTACGCGCCGTGCGGCGGCCCGCGCGCGTCGTGACCGCGCCCGTCGCCGAGTCCGCCCGGCGGCGGTTCACCCGCGTCCTGGCCACCGGGCTCGGCCTGACCGTCTTCCAGACCGCCTACTTCGCCGCCGTCGAGACCACCGGGCTCGCGGTGGGCACCGTGGTGACCCTCGGCGCCGGGCCGGTGCTCATCGCCCTGGGCGGACGGCTGCTGATGGGCGAACGGCTCGGCCGTGGCGGCGCGCTCGCGGTGGCGGGCGCACTCGCCGGTCTCGGCATCCTCGTACTCGGCGGGGAGGGATCGGGGACCGTGGTGCCCCGAGGCGTCGCCTACGCCCTGCTGTCCGCGCTGGGCTACTCCGCGATGACCCTCTACATCCGGCGGCGCGGCCGGGACGGACAGGCCGCCGACCCGCTCGGCACCACGCTCTCGGCGTTCGCCGTCGGCGCGGCGCTGCTGCTCCCCCTCGCCGCCGCCGAGGGGCTGTGGCCGCAGGGAGCGGACCTGACCCGCTCGGTGCTGCTGATGGTCTACGTGGCGGCCGTGCCGACGGCGCTCGCCTACGCGCTGTACTTCGCGGGGCTGGCCGTGGTCCGGGCGGCGACCGCCTCGGTCATCGCCCTGATCGAGCCGGTCACCGCCGCGCTCATCGCCGTCACGCTGCTCGGTGAGCACCTGAGCGCGGCCACGGTCACCGGGACGGCGGTGCTGCTGGCCGCGGTGACGGCCCTGGTGCTCGCCGAGTCCCGCGGGGCGTCACGTCCCGGAGCCGGCCGTGAGGTAGTCCGGGGTGGCCGTGCCGGGCCTGAGGTCGTCGGCCGGCACCGGATCGCCGTGGACGACGCGGACGGGCACCAGACCGCTCCAGTGCGGGAGTGACAGGTCCTCGGGATCGTCGGCCGGGCCGCCCGTCCTGACCTTGGCGGAGACCTCCTCCAGTTCCAGCGCCAGGACGGCGGTCGCGGCCAGTTCCCGGGCGTCGGCGCGCCGGGAGTCGGCCGAGCGGCCGGGGATCACGTGGTCCACCAGGGCGTCCAGCACGGCGGCCTTCTCCTCGGGGGCGGTCACCGGCGTCGCGGTGCCGTGGACGACCACCGAGCGGTAGTTGACCGAGTGGTGGAAGGCCGAGCGGGCCAGCACCAGCGCGTCGAGGTGGGTGACCGTCACGCACACCGGGAGGCCGGGGGCCGTACCGGCCTCCCGCAGCGGGCGGGAGCCGCTGGAGCCGTGCACGTAGAGCCGTTCCCCGATCCGCGCGTACAGGGTCGGCAGCACCACCGGCCGTCCGTCGCGCACGAAGCCGAGGTGGCACAGGTATGCGGAGTCGAGGATCGAGTGCACCAGCTCGCGGTCGTAGGAGGCGCGTTCCCTGCTGCGGGTGGGGACGGTGTGGGGCGTCGGATCGTAGGAACCGGTGGCGGTGGACATCGTGAGGTGCTCCCCTGGGTCATTGCACTAGTGCATAATGGGTTTTGTGCTAGGAGACTATCGAATCACCGGGCGGCGTGCGACCGAGATCGCCGACAGCGTCGAGCGGGGAGTGAGCAGCGGAGCCCTGCCCCCGGGCCGGGCGCTGCCCGCCCTGCGCGATCTCGCCGCCCACCTGGGCGTCAACCCCAACACGGTCGCCGCCGCCTACCGCACCCTGCGGGAGCGCGGGGTCGTGGAGACGGCCGGGCGGCGGGGCACCCGCGTCCGCGCCCGCCCCGCGAGCACGCCACGGGAGGCGCTGCGCGTGGCGGCGCCGGAGGGTACGCGCGACCTGGCGGACGGGAACCCGGACACCGCGCTGCTGCCGTCCCTGGAGGCGGCGCTGGCGGAGGCGGCCGTCCGCTACACCCGGCGCCCCACGCTCTACGGTGCTCCGGCGGTCAGCGCCGAACTGGCGGCCCTCGCCCGGGTGGCCTTCGACGCCGACGCGGTGCCCGACGGGCCCGTGGCCGTCACCTCCGGATCGCTCGACGCCATCGAGCGGGTGCTGGCCGCACATCTGCGGCCGGGCGACGCCGTCGCCGTCGAGGATCCGGGCTGGGGCAGCGCGCTGGACCTCGTGCCCGCCCTCGGTCTGCGCGTGCTCCCCGTGCGGGTGGACGACGACGGGCCGCTGCCCGGTGAGGTGGAACGGGCGCTGGAGCGGGGCGCTCGCGCCCTGCTCGTCACCTCCCGCGCGCAGAACCCCACCGGAGCGGCCGTCGGTGCCGAACGCGCGGGCGACCTGCGCGCGGTGCTCGGGGCCCGGCCCGGCACGCTGCTGATCGAGGACGACCACGGCCACGGGTTCGTCGACCTGCCCCCGCACACGCTCGCCGGCGCGACGACGCGGTGGGCTGTCCTGCGCTCCGCAGCGAAGGCCCACGGTCCCGACCTTCGGCTCGCCGTGCTCACCGGGGACGAGCTGACGCTCGACCGGGTGCGCGGCCGGCAGGCGCTGGGCCCCGGCTGGGTCAGCCTGCTGCTCCAGGACGCGGTTACCCACCTCTGGCGCGAGGGCGCGGTGGACACCGCCGCCGTCGCCCGCTCCTACACCCGGCGGCGTGCGGGACTGCTGGCCGAGCTCGCGCGCCACGGCGTGGCCGCCCACGGGCGGTCGGGGATGAACGTGTGGGTGCCGGTGCCCGACGAGACCTCGGCGGTGGCCGGGCTCCTGCGGTCGGGCTGGGCGGTCGCGCCGGGTGCCCGGTTCCGGCTGGCGACGCCCCCCGGCGTCCGGCTGACGCTCTCCACACTGGACGTCGGGGAACTGCCGGGCCTCGCCGAGGACGTGGCCGCCGCGCTGCGCCCGCCGCAGGCCCGCCGCTACGGCTGACCTGTGCGGGGCCACGGCCGGCCGTGGCCCCGCACGCGGTGCCGTGGACGACCCGCCGGCGTCAGCCGAGCAGGATGGTGTCCCCCGAGACGGTGATCTCCGCCGGAGGCAGCGGGCGCTGGGCCGGTCCGTCGACCACCGCGCCGTCCTCGACGGCGAAGCGGCTGCCGTGGCAGACGCAGTTGATCGTCCCGTCCGCCACCTCCTTCACGAGGCAGTTCTGGTGGGTGCACACCGCGGAGTACGCCGTGAACTCGCCGGCCACCGGCTGGGCCACGACGACCTTCTGGTCGGCGAAGACCCGTCCGCCGCCCTCGGGGATGTCGGACGTCTTCGCCAGCTCCTCGCCGCCCCCGCCCCCCTCCGGCGCGGAACCCGTCGACCCCTCCTCGGGGGAGCCGCCCCGCGTCCCCCCGGTGTCCGGCTCGGCGGAGTCGGTCCCGCCGCAGGCGACGAGCACGGTGGTGAACCCGGCGGCTCCGGCCGCCGCGAGCACGGCGCGCCGGCTGGTCTCTGGTGTCCTCATCGTGAACCTTCCTCTGACGGGCCAACCTGTGCCGAGGGGTACGCACCCGGGACGCGGCGCGTTCACCGTGGGCCGGACTTCTTCCCGGCCCACGGAGCGACCGCTCGGCCGAGGAGTGGATCAGCCCGCGAGATCCCGCCGCGCGTGGACGACGCGTCCGTCGAGGAACGTCAGGTCGATGGGCAGCTCCGGGATGTCGTGCGGGTCGGTGGCGCGCAGATCGCCACCGAGGACGCACAGGTCGGCGACCTTGCCCGGCTCGATGGTGCCCTTCCACTCCTCGGCGAAGTCCTGCCGGGCGGGGTGGGAGGTGTAGGCCCGGAGCGCCGTCTCCAGGGAGACGCGCTGGTCCGCTCCGCTCACCCGGCCCGTGGCCTTGGACTCGCGCAGCATCATGGCGGCCACCCCCCGACGCCAGTCGGGCGCCGTGATGGGGGCGTCGGAGCCGACGCAGACGGCGATCCCGGCCTCCGCCGCGGACCGCACCGGCCACTGGTAGTCCGACCGTTCGCTGCCGACGATGTCGTCCATCAGGTCCGCGATGGTCCACTTGATGGCCGGGTTCATGTTGATGCCGTACCCGTGGGCGGCCAGCCGGGCGAGGCTCATCGGGGAGGCGAAGTCGCCGTGAATGACGTAGTGGCGGGCGTCCGCCCGGGGGTGTGCCCGGTCGGCGGCGACGAACGCGTCGACCACGGCGTCGATCGCACGGTCGCCGGTGACGTGGACGCCCAGCTGGTACCCCGCCGCGTGGGCGACCCTGATCATCTCCGTCAACTCGGCCTGCTGCAGGCCGGCGTCGGCCCCGTGTACGCACAGCGAGCCGTTGGCCCCGTCCGTGTACGGGTCGTGCATCCAGGCGGTCTCGTTCGGGGGCACGCCGTCGGCGAACACCTTGACGCCGATCGCGGCCAGCCGCCGGGGGTCGACGTCGTCGGGGACGGCGAGCCCTTCGAGCCCGGCCGTCACCTCGGCCGCCGAGCCGCCCATGGGCGCGGGCAGGAGCAGGACCCGCACGCGTGCGGCGAGTTCGCCCGCGCGGGCCAGCTCGACGTAGGCGTGCAGCGTCGCGGTGTCGAGGCCCCCGCCGAGGATCTCGGCCCCGCCGGGGCCGAGCCCCGGCTCGGTGTAGCTGGTGATGCCCTCGGCGTGCAGCGCCGCGACGGCCGTCCGGATCGCCTCCTTGCGCTGCTCGACGCTCGCGGGCGGCACCAGTTTCTGGACGAGCGCCTGCGCCGTCTCCTTGAGGATGCCGGTGGGCTCCCCGGCGTCGTCGACCTCGATCACGCCGCCCTCCGGAGCCGGCGTCCCGCGCGTGACCCCGGCGCGGCGCAGAGCCGCGGAGTTGGCCCAGACCATGTGACCGGAGAAGTCGGTCAGGCACACCGGGTGGTCGGGGGAGACGTCGTCCAGGTCGCGCCGGTGCGGGCGGCGGCCGGGCTCGGCGCGGCACTCCCGCAGGTAGCCGACGTCCCAGCCGAGACCGGTGATCCACTGCCCCGGTGGGGTCCGGTCGGTGGCCCGCCGTACCGCGTCGGCGATGTCGGCGATCGACTCCACGGCCGGGTGGCCGATGTCCAGCGCGAACGGCGGCCGGGTCAGGGCCCAGGCGGCGCCGTGCAGGTGCGAGTCGTTGATCCCCGGCAGCACGGTCCGCCCGGCCAGGTCGATGACCTGGGTGTCCGCTCCGGCGAGCGCTGTGACCTGCTCGTTCGTTCCGACGGCGAGGATCCGGCCGTCCCGGACGGCGAGGGCCTCGGCGACGGAGAACGCGTCGTCGACGGTCAGCACGTCGCCGCCGGTCAGAATGAGGTCCGCTGTCTCCGGCATCGATGACCCTCCTGGGTGGTTGAACGGTTGAACGGGCGAGCGGGGTGAACGCGCACGGCACGACGGGGCGGGGAGGCGTACGGCCCGCGCCCGGAGCACCGGGGCCGGTCAGAGACCGAGCACGCGGCGGAGCCACGAGAGGCGGGTGGCCAGGGCCGCCCGGGTGAGGTCGTGGTCCGGGGCGAAGACGTCGAAGCCGTGGAAGGCGCCCTGCCAGATGTGCAGTTCTGCCTGTCCGCCCGTGGCCCACAGGCGCGAGGCGTAGGCCACGTCCTCGTCGCGGAAGAGCTCCGCGCTGCCGGCCTCGATGAACGCCGGGGGGAGGCCGGAGAGGTCGCGGGCCCGGGCGGGGGCGGCGTAGGGCGACACCTCGGCCGTCGGATCACCGGCCCGCTCGCCGAGCAGCGCGCGCCAGCCGAGCAGGTTCATCTCCCGCCGCCAGGTGCCGCTGCCGTCGTACTGGTGGCTCGACACGGTGGTGTTGGAGTCGTCGAGCATGGGGCACAGCAGCAGCTGCCCGGCCAGGTGCGGTCCGCCGCGATCCCGTGCCATGAGGGCGACCCCGGCCGCGAGGCCACCTCCGGCGCTGCCCCCCATGACGACGACGCGGCGGTGGTCCACACCGAGTTCGGCGGCGTGCCGCGCCATCCACTCCAGACCGGCGTAGCAGTCCTCCACCGGTGCCGGGTCGGGATGCTCGGGGGCCAGGCGGTACTCCACGCCGACGGCCACCACGCCCAACTCCGCCACCAGGTCCACCAGACGCGGCGTGTCCTGGTGCCGGGTCCCGCTGATCATGCCCCCGCCGTGGATGTTGAACAGCCCGGGCACCGGCGCCTTGCGGTGCCGTGGCCGCAGCACGGTGACGGCGAGGTCGGGGGCGCCGTCAGGTCCGGGGACGGTGCGCTCCTCCGCGTCGACGGCCCGCGCGCCGATGACCTCGGCGACGGGCGGCTGGGGGAAGCCGGCCGCGGCGGCGCGGACCGCTTCGACCGTCGCGGGCGGCGGGTCGGCCTCCTCGCCCCGCGTCATCGCGTCGAGGATCGCGGCGAGTGCGGGGTCGAAGGGAGCGGGGGTGACGCGCACGGGGTTCCTCCGGGGACGGTCGGACGCGGGGAGAGAGCGGGCCGGGGTCAGCGCCGGCCGGGGTCAGCGCGGCGCGGCGAAGGCGAGCGCGCGGGCGGGGTTGTCGACCATGATCGCGCGGACGGCCTCCTCGCTCACTCCGAGGCGGCGCAGCGCGGGCAGGAAGTGCCGGGGGATGTAGTCGTATCCCTGGCCGCCGTACTTCTTGAGCTGGATCTTCTGGCACACGTCGTGGCCGAGCACGATCTGGTCGGCGTACCCCTGCTCGACCAGCTCCGCCACGCCCCGGGCGACCTTGTGGTCGCTGGTGAGCACGAGGTGCCCCCAGGGGCTGCCGGGGGAGGCCAGGAAGTCGAGCTCGACGAAGACGCCGCGTGCGAGGACGCGACGGCCGAACGACGGGTCGGCGAGGACCTCCATGGCGTGGCCGAGTACGACGTTCGACGGCGGGACGCCCTCCTCGGCGAGGATGTCGAGCACGCGGAGCTTGTCCTCGCCCACGCCGCCGACGTGGAAGGTGACCGGGGCGCCGGTCACCGCGCTCGCGCGTCCGCTCGCCCGCACGCTCTTGAGCTCGCTCGCGGTCAGCGGCACCGTCTCCGCGCCGACCTCGCCGATCACGCCCGACCGGATGCCGGTGCCGTCGGCGCCGAGGACGACGTCGCGCATGATGACGTCGGCGAGGTCGTCGACGCCGCGCGCGTCCATGTCCGCGGGGTGGAAGGGCGGCGTGTACCAGCCACCGCCCATGACGATGTGGAGCCCGCTCGCCCGGGAGAGCCGCAGCAGCGCCTCGGGGTCGCGGCCCAGTCCGATGGGGGAGACCTCGACCACGGTGCCGCCGCCGCTGTGCGCGAAGGCGAGCACCTCGGCGAGCATCTCGTCGAAGTCGCCCAGCACGTCGTTGTCGGCGTTCGGGTGCCCGTGGCGGGTGCGCGCCAGGGTGCCCACGGTGAGCGGCTCCGCGGCCTCGGGGGAGTCCTCGCCGGGACGGTGGAAGCCCGGTGGCCGCCGCAGGTCCACGAAGAGGTGCTCGTGCATGAGGGTGGCGCCGAGCGCCGCCGGGTCGACGGGGCCGGCGACCGTGAGGGCCTGGCCGGCGAGGTTCGGGATCTCGAAGGGGTAGCGGCTCACGAGGGGGCCCTCCGGTCGGCGAGAGTCAGCAGGCGGCCGGGGTTGTGCACGGTGACGGCCGCCACGAGGGCGTCGTCGGCCCCGAGCATCCTCAGGTAGGGGACGAACTGCCGCAGGACGAAGCCGTAACCGCCCCCGCCGTAGGCCAGGAGCTGGGCCTTGGAGCTGACGCCCTGCGACAGCAGGACGCGCCCCGCGTGGCCCCGGCGGGCGAGTTCCAGCACGGCGGCGGCGACGTCCTGGTCGTCCCAGGTGCTGAGGACCGTGGGCAGCCGGCCGAGCTGGTCGAACCGGACGAACACACCGCGCGCGAGGAGCGGTTCGAGGTCGTCCGGGCGGGGCGCGAGCCCGTCGCAGTGCCCGACGGCGACGCGCGAGAGGTCGGCGCCCTCCTCGGCGAGCACGTCGAGCACCCGCTGCTGCGTCGCGGCGTCCTCGGAGCGGCGCAGGGAGATCGCGGCCCCGGTGGCCGCCGCCGCGCGGGCCGCCGCGACCAGGACGGCGTGCGCGGCGGGCATCGTCGGATCGAGAGCCCCGATCTCGCCGATGATGCCCGCCCGCACGCCGTCCACCCCCTCGGTGAGGTCGCGGACGATCTCCTCGGTGAGGCGTTCGGGGGCCTGTTCCGCGCTCCGCGCGGCGTCGCGGGGAGCGGCCCCCATGACGACGTGCAGGCCGGTGGCCCGTGCGATGCGGCGCAGCCCGGCCGGACGGCGGCCGAGGCCGGGCTGCGTGGCGTCCACCAGCGTCGCCCCGCCCGCGTCCCGGAACGCCGTGGCCTCGGCGGCGGCGAGGTCCTCGTCGTCGAGCAGCCAGTTGTCCCGGTTGGGCGCGCCTGTGCCGACCTCGCCGAGCAGGTCCATCGTCAGCGGCGCCCGGTAGAGACGGACCCGGCTGGCGGCCGTCGGGCGCGCGTGCCCCACCGCCGCCCAGGCGGCCGCGGTGTCGCCGCGTGGCGCGACGTCACTCAGCAGGTGTTCGTGCGGGAGGACCGCACCGAGCGCGTCCGCCCGGATCTCGCCGGTGACGGTGACGACCGTGCCTCCGGACGTCCGTGCGGCCGCCAGGGCCTCGGCGTCGGGCGCCGGGTCGGGCGCCGTGGGGTCGGTGGTGGACATGGCCGTCACGATAGCAGATGAGATATCTCATCGTATACGATTACTTCCGTGAGCGAGCCACCACCGAACGCCCCGACCGCCGTGCGGAGCGCCGGTGGTGGCCCGGCGCCGTCAGGGCTCCGTCTTCGCCCGGCGCAGCGCCTCGGCGGTCGCCACCTTGTGCGCACAGGCGACCCGTTCGATCTCCTCCGCCGGCGCACCCGCCGCGATCAGCTCCAGCATCCGCTCGTGCTCGGCGACCGATCGGCGGGCCCGGCCGGGCACATGGCTGAAGGTCGAGCGGCGCATGTGGTCCAGACGCGCCCACTCCGCCTCCAGCAGGACGACCAGGTGCTCGTCCGGGCAGTGCGCGTAGAGCGAGAAGTGGAACTCCCGGTTGAGCGCGGTGAAGGACGCGGGGTCGAAGTCCTCCAGTGCCCGGGTCATCCGGGCGTTGATCTCCCGCGACCGCTCGATGTGCGGCGCCGTCATGCGGGGCGCGGAGATCGCCGTCGCGTACCCCTCCAGCCGGGCCAGGACCTGGAGCGAGTGCTCCACCTGCGCGGCGTCGAAGACGGCCACCCGGGCGCCGATGTTGCGGACGACCTCGACCAGCCCGTCGGACTGGAGCCTGCGCAGCGCCTCGCGCAGGGGGATCGTGCTGACCCCGGTCTCCCGCGCGAGCTGGCTGAGGACGAGCCGGTAGCCCGGCCCGTACGTCCCGTCGAGGATGCGCGAGCGCAGCAGCTCGTAGCTGACCTCCGCCTTCGACCCCGTGGTGCGGACCGGTTTCTCCGTGGCGTTCATCGGTGTTCCCCAAACCCGGGCCGGGAGGCCGCTGCGCGGCCCCGGCGGTGTACTCGTGCGCTCATCCTGCAAGGACGTCCAGGACGGTACGGCGGAACGCCGCACCGGCGAGGGCCCCGTGGTGATCGCCCGGGACGGTCCGCAGCTCCGCACCGTCCACGAGGCCGGCGACCCGCTCGATCCCGCGCGTCATGACGTCATCCTCCCCGACGACGAGCACCGGCGGTGTCGCCCCCGTCCAGGAGTGCGGGGCGAAGGGGGTGGCCCGCAGGCCCTCGACGCAGCGGGCGAGTCCCGCGGCCCGGTCCCCGTGGACCCGGACCATGCCGGCGATCGCCGCCGTGAACCGGTCGGCGGGCTCGGTCCCCTCGGCCACCGCCCGGCGCAGGGCCGGCACGTCCACGGCCTCGAACGGCTCCGCCGGGCTCAACCCGCCGAGGACGGTCCGCCCCACCCGGCCGGGGGCGGCCTGCGGCAGCTCCCAGACGAGCCGGGCCCCCAGCGAGTACCCCACGGCGTCGAAGGTCTCCGCCCCGGCTTCGTCCACCAGGGCGACCAGGGCGGCGGCCAGGGCCTCGGCCCCGGCCTCGCCGGGCGTCGAGGGGGCCGGGCTCTCCCCGTGGCCGGGCAGGTCGGGCACGAGCACCACGCGTCCGGTCCCGGCCAGGGCCTCGGCGATGCCGGTGTCGACCCAGTCGCGGCGGCCGTCGGAGCCGAAGCCGTGCACCAGGAGCACGGGGGGCGCTTCGGCCTCCTCGGTGGGGATGAACGTACGGACATGCAGACCGGTACGGCTGGGCATCGGATCACGCACCCTTCAGAGCGATGTTCGTGGGCGAGGTGTGATCCGCGCCATGCGGACGCCTCACCCTCAGATCATGCGTGATATCGTATACGATTATTCGGCCGGTGTCCTTCCGGCCCCGTTCCGGTCAGGGCCGGCTCCCGCCGCCCCCGGGTTCCGACCGTGCCCCGGGCACGTGTCGCCCGCCCCGCCGTCCCGCGCCCGAGGCCGCTCACGCCCAGGGAGAACCCCATGCCGCATCCGCTGGGAACCCAGCCGTCGAAGATCATCGCCGTTCACCTCAACTACCCGTGCCGGGCCAAGGAGCGCGGCCGCGTCCCCGAGCAGCCGTCCTACTTCCTCAAGCCCCCCTCCTCCCTCGCCGGCACCGGTGACGTCCTCACCCGCCCGCGTGGCTGCGAGCTCATGGCCTTCGAGGGCGAGATCGCCCTGGTCGTCGGCCGTCGTGCGCACCGGGTCGCGCCGGAGCGGGGCTGGGAGCACGTGGCCTGGGTGACCGCCGCCAACGACGCGGGCGCGTACGACCTGCGGTACGCCGACCGCGGCTCCAACCTGCGCTCCAAGGGTGCCGACGGCTTCACCCCGATCGGCCCCCGGCTGCTCGACGCCGCCCGGCTCGACCCGGCCGCGCTGCGGCTGCGCACCTGGGTCAACGGTGAACTGGTCCAGGACGCCGACACCTCGAACCTGCTCTTCCCCTTCGGGGACCTGATCGCCGACCTCTCCCGGCTGGTCACGCTCGAACCGGGGGACGTCATCCTCACCGGAACGCCCGCAGGCGCCTCGGTGGTCTCGCCCGGCGACGTCGTGCAGGTGGAGGTCGGCACCCTGGACCACGGCGACTCCAGCGGCCGGCTGCGCAACCCCGTCACGGAGGCGGAGCACGACCTCGCGTCCTGGGGCGCCATGCCCCGCGTCGACGCCGCCCTGCGCGCCGACGCCTGGGGCACGCCGCCGGTGGACGACGGACCCGCCCTGGACGAGGACCTCGCCCGGGCCCTGCGCGCTCTGGCCACCGCCACCCTCAGCTCCCAGCTGCGCAAGCGCGGCCTCCTGCACATGACGATCGACGGCGTGCGCCCCACCGACCCCGGTGCCAAGCTCGTCGGTACCGCCCACACTCTGCGCTACCTGCCGTTGCGGGAGGACCTCTTCGAGAGGTTCGGGGGCGGCATGAACGCGCAGAAGCGGGCCGTCGAGGAGCTGCGGCCGGGCCAGGTACTCGTCATGGACGCCCGTCGCGACCCCACGGCCGGCACCATCGGCGACATCCTGGCCCTGCGGGCGAAGGTGCGGGGCGCGGCCGGCGTCGTCACCGACGGCGCCCTCCGGGACAGCGCGGCGGTCGCCGCCCTGGGCCTGCCGACGTACTACGCCGCCGAACACCCCGCCGTCCTCGGACGCCGGCACGTGCCCTGGGACACCGGCGTCCCCATCGCCTGCGGCGGCGCCCTCGTCCAGCCCGGCGACATCCTCGTCGGCGACGCGGACGGCGTCGTCGTCGTGCCCCCGGACCTGGCCACCGAGCTCGTCGCCGACAGTCTCGAACAGGAACGGCAGGAGCGGTTCATCGCCGACCGCGTGTCGGCGGGCGAACCGATCGAGGGCCTCTACCCGCTCGGCCCCGCCTGGCGGGACGCCTACCAGCAGTGGCTGAGCACCCAGTCCTGACCCCGCCCGCACCCCTTCACCCACGGAGCCAGCCATGAAGTTCCGCACCGACCCCGCCTCGATCCGCGGGTCCATCGCCCCCGTCATCACCCCCTTCACCGAGGAGGGTGCGGTCGACCACGACAGCCTGCGGGGACTGATCCGCTGGCAGCTGGAGTCCGGCTCGCACGGCATCTCCCTGGGCGGTTCCACCGGCGAGCCCGCGGCGCAGTCCGCCGCGGAACGTATCGCCGCCCTGCGGACCGCCGCCGAGGAGATCGGCGACCGGGTCCCGTTCCTGCCCGGGACCGGCTCGCACAAGCTGGACGAGACCCTGGAGATCACCGCCGCCGCGCGGGACGCGGGGGCCGACGCCGCCCTGGTCATCACCCCGTACTACGCGCGCCCCACCCAGGAGGCGCTGTACCGGTGGTACGCGACGGTGGCCCGCGAGTTCCCCGACCTGCCCGTCGTCGCCTACAACGTGCCCTCCCGCACCGCCGTCGACATCGCCCCGGAGACGGTCCGGCGCCTGTTCACCGACTTCGACAACTTCGTCGGTGTCAAGGAGACGACCAAGGACTTCGAGCACTTCTCCCGGGTTCTGCACGCCTGCGGCCGCGAGCTGCTGGTGTGGTCCGGGATCGAGCTGCTGTGCCTCCCGTTGCTCGCCCTCGGCGGTGCCGGGTTCGTCTCGGCGGTGGCCAACCTGGCGCCGGGCGCGGTGGCCCGCATGTACGAGCTGTGGGAGGCCGGCGACTTCGACGCCGCACGTGACCTGCACTACCGGCTGCACCCGCTCGTCGACCTGCTGTTCGTCGAGACCAACCCGGCGCCCGCCAAGTGGGTCCTGGAGCAGCAGGGCCGGATCGCCTCGGGCCATGTGCGCCCGCCCCTGACGACGCCCACCGAGTCCGGCCTGGCCCGCATCCGTGAGCTGCTCGCCGAGGGCGGCGACCTCACCCAGCAGCTCTGACCTCCCCCGAACGGAAGAGATGCCATGTCCACGAAGCTGACCACGGGTCGCCCCGCCGACCTGCCCGAGACGATCCGGCACTGGATCGGGGGCGAGCTCCTCGACAGCGCCGACGGAGCGACCTTCCCCGTCCACGACCCCGTCTCCAACACGCCCTACGCCACGGCGGCCGCCGGCGGCCCCGAGGACGTCGACCGCGCCGTGGCGGCGGCCCGGGCCGCCTTCCCCGGCTGGTCCACGCTGGCCAACCGCGAGCGCGCCCGCGTCCTGTACCGCATCGCCGACGCCGTCGAGGCCCGCGAGGAGCGGCTGGCCGCGCTGGAGACCTTCGACTCCGGGCTGCCCATCACCCAGGCCAGGGGCCAGGCCCGACGGGCGGCCGAGAACTTCCGCTACTTCGCCGACGTCATCGTCGCGCTCGGCGAGGAGGCGTTCCGGGCGGGCGACCAGCAGATCAACTACGTCGTCCGCAGCCCCGTCGGGGTCGCGGGCCTCATCACCCCCTGGAACACACCGTTCATGCTGGAGAGCTGGAAGCTGGCTCCGGCGCTCGCCTCCGGGTGCACGCTCGTCCTCAAGCCCGCCGAGTGGACCCCGCTGTCGGCGAGCCTGTGGCCCGAGATCCTCACCGAGGCGGGCGTGCCGGCCGGAGCGGTCAACATCGTCCACGGTTTCGGTGAGCGGGCGGGACAGGCCCTCGTCGACCACCCGGGGGTGCCGCTGATCTCCTTCACCGGCTCCACGGACACCGGGCGGCACATCGTCCGCAGCTCCGCGGCGCATCTGAAGACGACGTCGATGGAGCTGGGCGGCAAGTCGCCGGTCGTGCTCTTCGCCGACGCCGACCTCGACGCGGCGCTGGACTCGGTCGTCTTCGGCGTCTTCTCGCTCAACGGGGAACGCTGCACGGCGGGCTCCCGCGTCCTGGTCGAGCGCCCGGTGTACGAGGAGTTCACCCGGCGACTGGCCGAGCGTGCCGAACGCGTCACGGTCGGACCGCCCGCCGACCCGGCCACCGAGGTGGGGGCACTGGTGCACGCCGAGCACTACGCGCGGGTGCTCGACTACGTCGAGATCGGGCAGCGGGAGGCCAAGCTGGTGGCGGGCGGTGCCCGTCCCGCGCACCTGGCGGAGGGGAACTACCTCCAGCCGACCGTCTTCGCCGACGTCCCCCGCGACGCCCGCATCTTCCAGGAGGAGATCTTCGGGCCGGTCGTGGCCGTCGCCCCCTTCGACGACGAGGCCGAGGCCGTCGAGCTCGCGAACGCGACCGAGTTCGGCCTGGCGGCCTACGTGTGGACGTCCGACCTCAAGCGCGGGCACCGCGTCGCCCACGCGGTGGAGTCCGGCATGGTCTGGATCAACTCGCACAACGTCCGCGACCTCCGCACGCCCTTCGGCGGCGTGAAGTCCTCCGGCCTCGGCCGCGAGGGTGGAGCACATAGTATCGATTTCTACACCGAATCGAAGATTGTCCACGTGATGCTCGGCGAGGCCCACACGCCCCGATTCGGTGTGTCCTGACCGTTAAGGAGTCACCACCCATGACTACCGCTCCCGACGTCGTCCGCTCCGCCTACGCCCAGCTGGTCGTCACCGACCTGGCCCGGGCCCGCTGGTTCTGGTGCGACATGCTCGGATTCCACGTCCAGTACGAGGACGCGTCCGTGATCTGCCTGCGGGGCACCGACGAGCTCACCCACCACTCCCTCGTGCTGCGCCAGGGGGAGACGGCGGCCCTGGACCACCTCTCCTACCGGGTCCGCACCGGCGAGGACGTCGATCGCGCCGAGGCGTACTTCTCCGCCCTCGGCCTGCCCGTCCGCCGCGTGCCGAAGGGCACCGGGACGCCGGGCGTCGGGGACGCCGTCCGGGTCATCGACCCGCTCGGCTTCCCCGTGGAGTTCTTCCACGACATCGAACGCGCCGAGCGCCACATCCAGCGCTACGACCTGCGCCGGGGCGCCGAGATCGCGCGGCTGGACCACTTCAACATCTGCACCCCCGACATCCCCGCCGCCTACGCCCACTACGAGGCGCTCGGGTTCGGCTGCTCGGAGACGATCGAGGGCGACGAGCACGAGCTCTACGCGGCCTGGATGTACCGCAAGCAGACCGTGCACGACGTCGCCTTCACCGGCGGCGCCGGGCCCCGGCTGCACCACGTCGGCGTGGCCACGCACGAGTCGCACCAGGTGCTGCGCACCGCCGACCTCTTCGGCTCCCAGCGCCAGGAGCACCACATCGAGCGCGGCCCCGGCCGGCACGGCGTCTCCAACGCCTTCTACCTCTACCTGCGTGACCCCGACGGCCACCGGGTGGAGATCTACACCTCCGACTACTACACCGGAGACCCCGACCACGAGACGTACCGCTGGAACGTGCGCGACGACCGCCGCCGCGACTTCTGGGGCAACGCGGTGATCGAGTCCTGGTACAAGGAGGCATCCCCGGTCCTCGACCTCGACGGCCGCCCGCAGCCGGTCGTCGACGCGGTGCTGGACGAGTCGGCCGTCCAGGTCGGCGCGGACGGTCTGGGCATCGTCGAGCCGGGCCGGAAGGACGGCTGAGGCACCACCGCAGGGGCCCACGCCCCTTCCGTCGAAGCGCCGGACCGCGACGCGGTCCGGCGCTTCACCGTGTCCGCGTGATCGCCCCCGCGCGGAGTCCGGGCGATCACGCCCACCGTCCCCGCACGCGGAAGCGGACGCGACACGGCGCTGCCGCCGGCGGTGATCGCCGGCGGCAGCGCGTGGGAGGGGGGGACGGGCCCGCCACGGGCCCGCACGTCAGTGCGGAGCGCCCTGGCGCGCGTCGGCGGGGGGTGCCGTGGCCGACCGGCGCAGCCGGGGCCGGACGGCGCCCCACACCAGCAGGCACGCGACCGAGGCGGCGACGGCCATGGTCAGGGACAGCGTCAGGCCGCTCGCTCCGCCGAGCGCCACGAGGGGGGCCACGAGGGGGCCGACGGCGAAGGTCGACATGCCGAGCAGGGCCGCCGCGGTCCCGGCGCGTTCCCCGTGCCCGCCGAGCGCGAGCGAGGAGGCGTTCGGCGTGATCACGCCGTAGCAGAACAGCACCAGCGCCAGCACGACGAGCAGCGCGGCCAGGCCGAACCCGCCGAGCACCGTGAGCAGCAGACCCACGGCGGCCACGGCGGTCGCGGTCGTGCCCACGACGTACATCCGCGCGGGGCCCGCCCGGCGCACGACACCCCGGTTGACCAGCGCGCCGAGCATCGCGACCACCGCGTTCACCGCGAAGACGAGGCTGAACGCCTGCGGGCTGAGGTGGTAGCCGTCCTGGAGCACGAAGCTGATGGACGCCAGGTAGGTGAAGAACGCCGTGCCCGTGCAGGCTCCCACCAGCAGGTAGCAGACGAACAGCCGGTCGCGCAGCACGGTGCCGAAACGTTTCCCGGTCTCGGCGAACCCGCCCGCGTGCCGCCGTTCCGGCGCGAGGGTCTCCGGCAGCAGGGTGCAGACGACGACCAGCAGCAGGACACCCACGGCGGCGAGGACGACGAACAGTCCACGCCAGTCCAGCACCGCGGCGAGCTGCCCGCCCGCGACCGGCGCCAGCACCGGGGCCAGCGCCCCGACGAGGGCGAGCAGGCTCAGCAGCCGCGCGAGCTCGATCCCCGAGGTGATGTCGCGGGCGGCGGCGAGGGCGATGACGACGCCCGCCGACCCGGTGACACCCTGCAGGAACCGCATCACGAGCAGGACCTCGATGGAGGGGGCGAACGCGCACAGCAGCGAGAACACCGTGAAGAGGGCGACCCCCCACATCAGCGGCCGCCGCCGGCCCAGCCGGTCGCTGAGCGGCCCCGCCACGAGCTGGCCGAAGGCGAGCCCGAGCATGCACACCGACATCGACGCCTGGGCGAGGCTGTCGCTGGTGTCCAGATCCCGGGCGAGCTGGGGCAGCAGCGGCATGGACAGGTCCATCGAGAGCGGTCCGAACACCTCCATCGACCCCAGGACGAACGCGGCGCGGCGCGCGCTCATGACCCGCGCGCCCCGCGCCGTGGACGGCGTCATCCGGACCGGCCGGTGGCGCCGAGGACGCGCCGCATCCACGACTCCCGTGCGGCCACGGCGGCCCGGGAGACCTCGGTGTCCGGGGAGAACCCCGAGAAACCGTGGTAGCCGCCGGCCCACACCTGCAGTTCGGCCTGCCCGCCGGTCGCCCAGATCCGGGTGGCGTAGTCGACGGCCTCGTCGCGGAACACCTCGGCCGCGCCGACGGAGACGTAGGCCGGCGGGAGGCCGGACAGGTCACGGGCGCGGGAGGGCGCCGCGTAGGGGGAGACGGCGTCGGTGCCCCGGTCCGGGCCCAGCAGCGCGTCCCAGCCGGTGTCGTTGGTCCTGCGGTCCCAGATGCCGATGCCGTCGTACTGGTGGCTCGACACGGTGGTGTTGCGGTCGTCGATCATCGGGCAGTCCAGGATCTGCCCGGCGAGCGCCGGACCGCCGCGGTCGCGGGCCATCAGCGCGACGGCGGCACTGAGGCCGCCGCCCGCGCTGGCGCCGCTGACGAGGATGCGCGCGGGGTCGACGCCGAGCGAGGCGGCGTTCTCGGCGAACCAGACCAGTCCCGCGTAGCAGTCCTCGGCGGGGGCCGGGGCGGGGTGCTCGGGGGCGAGGCGGTACTCGACGGTCACGGCGACGGCGCCGAACCTCACCACGTCCTCGACCAGTCCGCCGATGCCGAAGAACCGGTTGCCGAGCACCATCCCGCCACCGTGGATGCCGTAGACGCCGGGCGCGTCACGGGCGCCTCCGCGCGGTCGGAGGACCGTCAGCTCCAGGTCCGGCGCGCCCGCCGGTCCCGGCACGGTGAGGTGCTCGAACACCACCGGTTGCGTCCCGATCGCCGCCTCGACGGGGGGCACGAGCGTGGCGAAGTGCGCACGGTTGGCGAGGATCGTGTCCGCGCGCAGCGGGATGCGTTCGATGAGGCTGCGGCAGGCCGCCAGGCCGGGTTCGAGCTCCGGGTCGTAGGGGACGGGCAGCGGTCCGCGACCGGACGACGTCCGCCCGGCCGGGTCGGCTGTGTTGTGCTGTGCGGTCACGGTCAGGGGCCTTCCGGGTCGACGATGCCCCGGTCGACCCAGAACGGCTCGACGAGGGAACGGAGGTGCTCGGCGCCGACGCGGTCGACCAGGTCCAGGGCGGCGATGTTCTGCCGCACCTGCTCCAGCCGGGTCGCGCCGACGAGCGTCGTGGCGTTGGCGGGGTGGGTGAGCGTGAACGCGACGGCGAGCTGCGCGGGCGTCGTGTCCAGCTCACCGGCGAGCTCGGTGATGCCGGGCACGGTGGCGATGATGGCGTCCCGCACGGACCCGGGGTCGCGCCCGATCTCCCGCTCCGGTGAGGTGCGCCCGGCGAGGATGCCGCCCTCCAGGACGTCGGAGGACTGCATGCTCAGCCCGGCGGCGAACAGTTCGGCGAACGGCTTCCCGTCGGGGATGGCCCGGCGCGCCAGGCTGTACTTCAGCTGCGCGATCTGCGGGCCGGGCACGCCGCGTGCGGCGGCGATGCGGCGCAGAGCGTGGATGTTCCCCGCCGACCAGTTGTTCACGCCCCAGGCGCGGATCAGTCCGGCCTCGGTGAGAGCGCTGAGGTCGCCGACCAGGTCCTCCAGCGTGACGTCCTCGCGCCGCAGGTCTCCGAGGATCACCAGGTCGGCGTGGTCGAGCCCGGTCCGCAGGAACGCGTTCTTCAGCTGGGGGGCGAAGCCCTCGCCGTCGAAGGCCTCGATCCACAGCTTCACCGAGGCGAGGTAGGAGTCACGGGGGACGGCGGCGGCGCGCATGATGGCGCCCCACAGCACGTCGGTGAAGACCGGGGGCTTTCCGGGCATGCCGTAGACGCCCACGTCGAAGAGGTTGACGCCCTGGTCCAGGGCGTGGCGGACCATGGTGACGGCGTCGGCGAAGTCCATCCGGTCGAAGGTGTGCCAGGAGCCCAGGGACAGGGCGGAGGCTTCGAGTTCGCTCGTGCCGATACGGCGCCGGGGGAGTACTGCGGTGGTCACGGGAGGTTCCTTTCCGGGGGACGTTCAGGTGAGCCGGGGGTCGATGACGGCCTTGATCTCCTCGTGCCGGCTCATCGCGGTGATGCGGGCCGAGGCCTCCGCCAGAGGGACGCGGGGACCGAAGAGCCGGTCCCAGGGCATGCGTTCGGGGAAGGAGGTGAAGAACGCGATGGCGTCGTGGTAGTCGGCGATGTCGCCGTTGAGCGAACCGACGATGCTCAGCTCCTTGCCCATCACCGTGCCGAGGGCGAGGGCCTCGGAGCCGGGCCCGGTGCTGCCCACGATGACGACGCGGCCGCGCTGGGCCGCCATCTCCACCGCCTCCCGGCCGACGGAGGGGGCGCCCGCGAAGTCGAGCACCAGGTCCGCGCCGTGGCCGCCGGTGAGTTCCCGCACCCCGGCCACCGTCGCCTCGGAGCCCTCGGCGATGTCCACCGTCGCGTCGGCGCCGAACTCCCGCGCCAGGGCGAGGCGGGCGGGCGGCGCACCGACCGTGATCACCTTCCCCGCGCCGCTGAGATGGGCCACCGCCGTGGCGAAGAGTCCGAGCGCGCCCGAACCCTGGACGACGACGCGGGAACCGGGGCGTACGCCGCCGACCCGGGAGAAGGCCCGCAGCACGGTCTTCGCCGCGCACCCGGCCATCGCGGCCCAGGTGTCGGGAACCGCCTCGGGGAGCAGGAGCTTGGCCGCGTGCGGCACCACGTAGGCGTACTCGCTCAGGCCCGCCGTCGCGTAGGGCGGGGCGTCGGACCGTTGCAGGAAGCCGTAGCCCCGGTGGGAGCAGGCGACCGGCTCCCGCAGGACGGCGCAGCCGTGGCACGCGCCGCAGGTCGACTCCGACCAGCCGATCCGGTCGCCGACGGCCAGGTCGCGACCGAGCGCGTCCCTGGTGTCGTCACCGACGGCGACGATCTCGCCGACCATCTCGTGGCCGAGCACCATCGGCAGCATGCCGGGGAAGCTCATCTTCCCCGACCAGATCTCGATGTCCGTGCCGCAGAGCGTGGTGCACAGGATGCGCACGAGGGCGGCTCCCGGTTCCGGCCGCACCGGCAGCGGTAGGTCGATCAGCTCGAGCGCGGACCCGTGTGCGGTGAGGACGGCCGCGCGTGTCGAGGAGGGGATGTCCATCGGAACTCCTTCGGTATCGAGCGGTTTCTGAGGCTCGACGATGGGTTAGTCTACGGACGTTGACTCAAATGTCGAGACCCTGAGAGCCGCGAGGAGCCCCCGTGCGCACAGCCGACGGCGTCACCCCATCTGCATCGGCCGACCTGATCCTGCGGGGCGGCGTCGTCCACACCATGGCCCCGGACGGCGGGAAACCGGGCGCCACCGCCATCGCGCTGCGTGACGGGCTCGTCGTGCGCGTCGGTGACGACCGGGAGGTGCTCGCGCTCGCCGACGCCTCGACCGAGGTCGTCGAACTCGCCGGGCGCGCGGTCCTGCCGGGCATCAACGACGCCCATCTGCACGCCACGTGGCTCGGCGCCCTCTGGCCGCACACGCTCTTCGGTGAGCTCGGTGGCGCCGGCCCCGCGCCGCTGCGTCCCCTGACCGACGACGCGCAGCGGCGGCACGCGATCCTGCGCGCCGGTGAGCTGCTCTCCTCCCTCGGCATCACCAGTTACACCGAGCCCGGCCTCGGCCCGGGCGAGGACCACGGGGAGACCGGGGCGTTCGGCACCTCCGTCGCGGCGCAGTACCGCGCCCTGGCGGCCGAGGGTCTGCTGCGCTCCAGGGTCACGGTGCTGTGGCTCTACGGCGAACTCGACGGCCCGAGCGAGTTGGGCGGCTTCCTGACCGGCATGGCCGCCACCGACGGCGCGACGAGCGACCCGCGGTGGCTGCGTTTCGCCGGGGTCAAGATATTCGCCGACGGCATACCGCCGATGCGGTCCGCGTACACGCACCACTGCTACGCCGACGGCGGCCGCTCCGCCCTCCTGGTGGCCGGTGACGACGACGCCGACCGCGAGGCGAACCTGACGCGCATGATCCTCGCCGCGCACCGTGCGGACCGGCAGGTGGGGGTGCACGCCACCGGTGACCGGTCCGTCCAGGTCGCCCTCGACGCCTTCGAGGCGGCCCGGGCCGAGCACGACGTGGACCTCGGCCACTACATCATCCACGGCGACCTGGTCACCGGATCCCAGCTGCGCCGTATGGCCGCGCTCGGCGTGGGGCTGGACATGCAGCCGGAGATCGCGCTGCTGACCCGGGGGATGGTGGACGAGGCTCTCGGCCCCGGCTCGGCGGCGGCCGCGTGGCCGCTGGGGGCGGCGCTCGACGCGGAGGTCCCCCTGTGCCTGACCTCCGACGCGCCCGTGCTCTCCCCGGACTGGCGGCGCCAGATCGCCGCCGCCGACGCGTGGATGGGGCCCGCGTCCGACCCCGGGCGACGGATGGCCCGGCTGCTGCGCTGCTACACCGTGGAGCCCGCCCGGCAGGACCACGCCGCGTCGTGGAAGGGGACGCTCGCCCCGGGGATGGCCGCCGACCTGTGCGTCCTGGAGGCCGATCCGTTCGGCGTGACCCCCGCCGAACTGCCCGACGTCGGCGTCGAACTGACCGTGGTGGACGGGAGGGTCGTCTACGAGCACCGGGCGCGGGTCGAGGCGTCGAAGGCCGTGTGACGGCACCCGGCCGGAGCCCGCGCCCGGTGGCGGCGGCGGGCCCCGGCCCCGGCGCCCTCAGGTGAGCAGCTGACCGCCGTCCACCGGCAGGCTCGTTCCGGTGACGTGCCCGGCCCCCGGGCCGGCGAGGAAGACGGCCGCCGCCGCGACGTCGTCCACCGAGGCGAGGCGGCGCAGGGGGATGCGGTCCTCCCAGGCCCGACGCTGCGGCGAGCCCTCGGGCATGCCGACGGCCAGCATCTCGGTCAACACGGGGCCGGGCGCCACGGCGTTGACGCGGATGCCGTGCTCGGCCAGCTCGATCGCGGCCCACCGGGTGAGCGCGTCCACGGCCGCCTTGCTGCTCTCGTAGCCGCCCATGCCCGGCGTCGGCTGCCGACCGCCGATCGAGGAGACGTTGACGATCACCCCGGCCGCGCCGTGACCGACCATCCGGCGCGCGACGTGCTGGGTCATCAGGAACGTGCCCACGACATTGGTGTGCAGCACGGTCTCCAGATCGGCGCCGGACAGGTCCAGGAGCGCGCCGTGGACCGTGAGCAGTCCCGCGTTGTTCACGAGCACCCCGACCGGCCCGAGCTCCTGCTCCACCGCGTCGAGCCCGCGGGCGATGGAGGGCTCGTCCGTGATGTCGAGAACCTGTCCCGCGACGCCCAGGGCCTCGGCCGTCTCCCGGACGCGCTGTGCGTCCCGGTCCGCGATCACCACGGTGTCGCCCGCGGCCGCGAAGGCCGCGGCCACGGCGCGGCCGATCCCGCCCGCTCCACCGGTGACGAGCACGGTGCGTGCTTCCTGCATGGTCGCCTCCCTCAAGCCGTGACCCATGTCACGGTCAGCGGTATAGTATACAAGCGTAGACAAAAAAGCCGAGGCTTCCGGGAGGAGCTTTGAGCACTGCACAACCCATTCCCCGCCGCCGACTGGGGCCAGGCGGCCCCGACGTCCCGGTGGTGTCCCTCGGGTCCTGGAACACCTGGGACCGCATGGAGTTCGACGACGCGGTCAGGCTGGTGGCGCGGGCCGCCGAGCTCGGCTGCGCGTTCTTCGACGTCGCGCACTACAACATGGGCCCGCACGCCGAGAACGCCCGCACGGACCTGATCTTCGGGCGCGCGGTGCGGGAGGCCGGGCTCGCGCGCGCCGACTGGCGGTTCTGCGGCAAGCTCTGGCTCTGGGACTACCCCGCCACGGGTTTCACCCGGCAGATGGAGACGTCGCTGGAGCGCGTCGGCGTCGAGAGCGCCGACATGGTGGTCGTCGGCGACTACCTCGACGACATCGACGTCGAGCGGGTCGTCACCGACGTCGCCGAGCAGATCGACGCCGGGCGCTTCACCACCTGGGGCGTCAACAACTGGCGCTTCGCCGACCTGCGGGCGGCGATCGACGTCGCCCGGGAACGCGGGCTCGTGCCACCGTCGTTCGCCCAGCTCAAGTACGGGCTGGTCCGCCGGTCCATGGCGGAGGGGCGCTACTACGCGCCCCTGTTCGACTCCGGCGAGCTCGCCCTCCAGGCCTCCGACGTCTTCGAGGGCGGAGTCCTGGTGGGCAACCTCCGTCCGGGCCGCAAGATCGGCGCGGACGTCGGTGGCATCCGTGAACGCATCGCCGCGTCCTACGGCGAGGTGCGACGGCTGGCCGAGAGTTTCGAGGCGACGCCCGCCCAGCTGGGCATCGCCTTCTGCCTCGCCAACCCCGCCACCGCGAACGTCCTCGTCGGTGTGTCCCGGCAGGCCCAGCTCGAGGACAACGTCGGCGCGATCGCGCTGCTCGAACGGGTGGGGGCGCAAGTGCTGCGGGAGGCCACGGCCTATCTGTGGCTCGACCGCGACGTCGCCGCGGACGGCACCTGGTGAGCCGGTCCGACACCCCGCGAGCGGCCGCAGGGCCGCACGCGCACCATACGACAACCCTTCAGGAGGATCACATGACCACATCCGCCACGCCGGCCACGCCCCAGACGCCCGACCGCATCGTCGACATCGCGATCGGCTACATGGGGGCCAAGCAGCTCTTCGCCGCCGCCCGCACCGGGGTCTTCCGCGCCCTCGCCGAGGGCGAGCGCGACGTGACCGCCCTGGCCAAGGCGACCGGCGTCAGCGAGCAGATGGTGCGCGTCCTGGCCGACGCCATGAACGGACTGGGGCTGCTGGAGCGCCGCGACGGGCGGTACGGGCTCGCCCCGGACGCCGCCGCCTACCTCGGTGGCGACGGCGACCTCGATCTGCACCCCTTCCTCGCCTTCCTCAACGAGATCAGCTACGGGCACTGGCTCCAGTTCGACGCCACCGTCGACGCGACGAAGCCCGGTGAGCTGGAGATGAACGAGGAGCGCTGGAAGGCCTTCATGGCCGGGGTCATGCGCTACAACGCGCTGCACGCCGCCATGCTCGCCCGGGCCTTCGACTTCGGCCCCTACCGGGACCTGCTCGACCTCGGCGGGCTCTCGCCGGAGTTCGCCCTCCACGCGCTGCGGGCCAACCCCGCCCTCTCGGCCCGTTTCGTCTTCGACCCGGCCTCCACGGACTCCCTGAACCAGGCGCTCGACGCGGCGGGGCTCGCCGGCCGCGCGACGATCGAGCCCGCGCCGACCGAGACGGCCCGGCCCGGTGGGGAGCACGACCTCGTCATGGTCAACCACGTCATCCACCGGTTCACCGCCGAGCAGAACCGCGCCATCCTCGCCGGCGCCCGGGACGCCGCCCGCACCGGCGCGACGCTGCTGCTGCTGGACTTCCTGCTGGACGACGACGACCGTCAGCGCTCCATCGACGCCCTGCACGCCGGTGAGTACTTCGTCATCGACGGCACGGTCGTCTACCCGGAGTCCGAGGTCACGGCGTGGCTGGAGGCGTCCGGATGGCGCCGGCGCGAGGTGATCGCGCTGCCGGGAAGTCCCCGCGTCGTCGTGGCGGAGGCCGTCTGACCAGCGCCCCGGTCGCGGCCGGAGCGCCTTTCGGTCACCGGTTGATTTCGGCGAGGCGGGCCCATTGCCTTTTTCGCCGACGACCGTAGACTAACGGCCACGACGCGGGAGGTGGCGTGTGGATGAACCCCCGCGTACGCGCCACTCTCACCCCGCGGGCCGAAGGCTGTGACGGGGAGAGGAAAGGCGGTTTCCTCTCCCCGTCGATCCGGCACCAGCGCCCCTCATACTCGAGAGAAGATTCCATGAAGAGAATCTGGAGAGTCACACTCGCAGCGGTCGCCGCATTCGCGATGGCCGCGTGTACCAACACGACTGCCCCCTCCGACGGTGGCACCGGCTCCGACGACGATATCAAGATCGGTACCCTGCTCGACGTCACGTCCTGGGACCCGGCGCAGGCCGACATCGGTTTCGACGGTCCCTACCTGTCGGCCGTCTACGACCCGCTGGTCTCCCTGAACGAGGACTCCGACCCCGTTCCCGGGCTCGCCATGTCGTGGAAGTACTCGGCGGACCGCCTGAAGCTCACCATGGAGCTGCGCGAGGACGTCACGTTCAGCGACGGCGAGGTCTTCGACGCGGCCGCCGCCGTGCAGAACCTCGAACACCTCAAGGCCGGTGTCCGCTCCGGCGCCACCTACGCCAACGTCGAGCGGTTCGAGGAGGTGGACGAGGACACCATCGCGCTGCACCTGAAGCAGAAGGACGAGGCCCTGCTGTACTACATGGGGCTGGGCCGCAGCTGGATCGCCTCCCCCGCCGCGATCAAGGCCGAGACGCTGGCCACCCAGCCCGTCGGCTCCGGTCCCTACACCTACGAGTCGAACACCTCCACACCCGGTTCCGAGTACGTCTTCACCAAGCGGCCCGAGCACTGGGACGACCAGACCTACCCGTTCGGCACCCTGCACGTCCTGCCCATCGCGGACCCGACGGCGAGCTTCAACGCCATGCTCTCCGGCCAGCTCGACGTCGCCTACGCCAACGCCACCGACATCCCCCGTGCCAAGGAGCGCGGGTGGAACGTCGCGGCCGACGTCGCCACCTGGGTGGGCATCCAGTTCACCGACCGCACCGGCGAGCGGCTCAAGCCGCTCGGTGACGTCCGGGTGCGCCGGGCCGTCAACCACGCCTTCGACGGCGCGGCCATGCTGGAGTCCGTCGGCCAGGGCGCCGGCTCCGCGACCAACCAGGTCTTCCCCGCCGGCGGACCCGTGCACGACCCCTCACTCGACGACCGGTACGCGCACGACATGGACAAGGCCAAGGAACTCATGGCCGACGCCGGCTACGCGGACGGCTTCGAGGTGACGATGCCGATGTCGTCGATCTTCCAGCCGTGGCAGCCGTCCGTCGAGCAGACCCTGGGCGAGCTCGGCATCAAGGTCACCTGGAAGGACCTGTCCCCGGCCGACTACCAGAAGAACGCCGCCACCTACCCGATGTTCGTGGCCGTGCTGGCCCTGGACTCCAACCCCGCGGCCTCGATGGACGGCCGGATCGTCTCGGAGCAGTGGTTCAACCCGAACCCCTCGACGCAGGAGTTCCCCGAGGTCCAGAAGCTCATCGACGAGGCGCTCGACGTGACCGGGGAGGAGCAGCTGCCCCTGATCCGCGAGCTCAACGAAGAGATCACCGAACAGGCCTGGCAGAGCGTCTGGTACCAGGCCGACAACACCTACTTCAGCGTTGAGGACATCACGGTGACGCCCATCACCGGAATGATGTTCCCGACCCTCCGATTCATCCAGCGCGGCTAGTTCCCGTCCCGGCCGGGGCCGTCCGCCAGCGGACGGCCCCGGCCCCCAGAGGGGTCTCCCACCATGTTCAGATTCACGATCCGGCGGCTGATGGCAGGAGTCGCCCTCCTGTTGATCGTCACGTCCGCCACCTTCTTCCTGGCACACCTGGCCATCGGCGACCCCACCGCCGGCCTGCTCGGCAACAGCGCCACCCCCGCCCAGCGGGCCGCCCTGCACGAGAAGCTCGGCCTGGACCGTCCGCTCTTCGTGCAGTTCTGGGACTGGTTCTCGCACGCCCTGCGCGGCGACTTCGGGACGTCGTGGCGCAACTTCCAGCCCGTCTCGGACCAGATCGCCCTGCGCGTCCCGGTCACCCTGTCCGTCGTGATCGCCGCCACGGTCCTGGCGGCCGTCCTCGGCCTCGCCGTCGGCGTCGCGACCGGGCTGCACCCCGGCGGCGCCCTCGCCCGCGTCCTCAAGCTCGCCTCGGTCGTCCTGTTCGCCCTCCCGGGCTTCTGGGTCAGCCTCGTGCTCGTCATGCTGTTCGCGGTCAGGCTGCAGTGGTTCCCCGCGGTGGGCTACGTACCGCTGACGCAGTCCGCGTCCGGATGGCTCAGCTCCATCACCCTGCCCGCCGTCGCCCTGGCGCTCAGCGCGATCGTCATGATCGCCGAGCAGCTCCGCAACGGCTTCGTCGAGGTGACCAAGCAGGACTACGTCCGCACGCTCCGGGCCCGTGGACTGTCCCCGCGCCGGGTGACGCTGCACGTGCTGCGCAACGCCTCGCCCGCGGCCCTCACCGTGCTCGCCGTGATGTTCGTCGGACTGCTGGGCGGAGCCATCGTCGTCGAGATCATCTTCAACCTCCCGGGCATCGGCCAGCTCACCCAGTCGGCGTCCCAGATCGGCGACATCCCCATCCTGCTCGGACTGACCGCCGTCACGGTCGTCTTCGTGGTCCTCGTCAACTTCCTGCTCGACCTCGTGCTCGGGTGGATCAACCCGAAGGTGCGCGACATATGACCGACCCCTCCTACCCGGCTCCCGGCGACGGCGCTCCGGCGCAGCAGCGGCTCTGGTCACGCTTCCTGCGCCGCCCGCTCGGCGTCACGGCCCTGGCCGTGTTCCTGCTCATCGTCCTGGCGGGGCTGTTCGCGCCGCTGCTGGCCCCCCACGACCCCAACCTCGTCGACTTCTCCCTCACCCAGGCACCGCCGAGCGCCGACCACCTGATGGGTGGCGACTCGGCCGGCCGGGACATCTTCAGCCGGCTCCTCTACGGCGCCCGCACGACCGTCTACGGAGCGGCCGTCGCCTGCCTCGTGGGCGTCCTTCTCGGCGTTCCCGCCGGAGTGGCCGCCGGATACTTCGGCGGTCCCACCGACCGGATCTGCTCGTCGATCAGCGACGGCGTCCAGTCCGTGCCCGGCATGATCGTGCTGCTGATCGTCGCCGCGGGCACCGGGGCCGACTTCACGGTGCTGATGATGACGGTGGGCGCGTTCATGGCGCCCGGGTACTACCGGATCTCGCGCTCCCGGGCGCTCGCCGTGCGCAAGGAGCCCTACGTCGACGCCGCCCGGGTGGCGGGCCTGACCCACACCCGCGTCCTGCACGCCCACATGGTCCGGGCCGTGCAGGCGCCGGTGGTCATCCAGTCCGCGCTCACCGCGGGCGTCGCGATGGGCATGCAGACCGGCCTGCAGTTCCTGGGCATCGGCACCGCGTCGACCCCGGACTGGGGCCAGATGATGAACGACGGCTTCCGGACCATGGGCACGCACCCGCTGATCCTGCTGTGGCCCTCGGCCGCGCTGGGCCTCACGATCGCGGCCCTCGCGTTCATGGGATCCACCCTCGCCGACCTGATCAGCGTGCGGACCGAGCCCGTCTCCCGGCGCCGGAAGCAGGCCGTGACGCCCGACGTCGCGGTGGCCCGGGCCACCGGACGGCTGGAGCACCCCGTCGAGGAGAGCGCGCTGCGGATCGAGAACCTCCGCGTCACCTACCGCACGCCGCACGGGGACAAACAGGTGGTACGCGGCGTCTGTCTGGACGTCGCCCCCGGAGAGGTGCTCGGCATCGTCGGGGAATCCGGATCGGGCAAGTCGCAGACGGTCTTCTCCGCGCTGGACCTGCTCCCGGCCGAGGGCCACACCACGGCGGACGGCATCTGGATCGGCGGCGAGCCGGTGGAAGACCTTCCCCGCGCCAAGCGCCACGCGCTGCTCGGCACCCGCGTGGGCTACGTCCCCCAGGAGCCGATGAGCAACCTCGACCCGTGCTACACGATCGGCCACCAGCTCATGGAGCCCCTGCGCTCCGTGCACCGGCTGACCAAGGCGCAGGCGAGGGACCGGGCCCGCTCGATCCTCCGGCGGGTCGGCATCGACGACCCCGACCGCGTGCTGGCCTCCTACCCGCACCAGGTCTCCGGCGGCATGGCGCAGCGCGTCCTCATCGCCGGCGCCGTCGCGGGCAAACCGCAGCTCCTGGTCGCCGACGAGCCGACGACGGCGCTGGACGTCACCGTCCAGGCGGAGGTCCTGGAGCTCCTGCGCGAACTGCAGGAGGAGTACGGCATGGCACTCGTCATCGTCACGCACAACTTCGGCGTGGTCGCCGACATCTGCGACCGCGTCGCGGTGATGCGGCACGGCCGGGTCATCGAGACGGGCGCGGTGGCGGACATCTTCGCCAAGCCCGCGGACCCGTACACGGCGGAGCTCATCCGGGCCTCGCTGGACGACACCGAGAGCCGCGACGACCTCGACGCGGCGTGGAACAAGGCCGGACGGACGGTGCGCACATGACCACGGAAGTGAACGACGCCCCGCTGCTGGACGTGGCCGACCTCGTCGTGGACTACCGGCGCGGACGCCACTCCTTCCGCGCGCTGGGGGGCGTCTCGATGACCATCGGGACGGGGGAGTGCGTCGGTCTGGTCGGGGAGAGCGGATCTGGCAAGTCGACGCTCGGCAAGGCGATCCTCGGACTCGCCGAGGTCACCTCGGGCACCATCCGCTTCGACGGCGAGGACATCACGCACCTCAAGGGAGCCGCCCGGCGCCGCCTGGCCGCCGATCTCCAGGTCGTCTTCCAGGACCCCTACGGTTCACTGGACCCGACGATGACCGTCGGTCAGATCCTCGCGGAGCCCCTGACGGCCTCGGGCGTCGGCAGGACCGCCGCCCGGGCGACGGTGGTCGAGATGCTCGACCACGTGCGGCTCCCCGCCGACACCGTGACGCGCTACCCCAGCGAGTTCTCCGGGGGCCAGCGCCAGCGCATCGCGATCGCCCGCGCGCTCGTGCGCCGTCCCCGCCTCATCATCTGCGACGAGCCCGTCAGCGCGCTGGACCTGACCACCCAGGCGGCCGTGATCGACCTGTTCATCGACATCCAGCGCGAGACCGGCGTCTCCTACCTCTTCGTCTCGCACGACCTGGGCGTCGTGCGCCGCATCTGTCACCGGGTCTCGGTGATGTACCAGGGCGCATGCGTCGAGACGGGGCCGAACGAGAGAGTCACCCGCGACCCCGAACACCCCTACACCCGCAGGCTGCTCCTCGCGTCCCCGGTCGCCGATCCGGCCCGCCAGGCCGAGCGCAGACGCAGCCGGCTCGGGCTACGTTCACCAGCCGGTCCGCCAGTACCGTAGGAAGACTATGCCGAAGATTATCGACCACGACCAGCGACGCCGTGAGATCGTCGCGGTCGCGAAGAAGCTGATCATCCAGGGTGGCTTCGAGGCGGCGACGATGCGGAGCATCGTCGCCGAGGCGGGCTACGCCAACGGGGCCCTGAAGCGGTACTTCCCCAGCAAGGACAGCATCGTGGCCGCCACCTTCCAGAGCGTCCTGGCGGAGATGAACGAGCGGATCGCCGCCGACGAGACCCCGTCCGACCCACGGGAGGCGCTGCGTCACGACGTCGAGGCGACCCTGCCGCTGGACACGTACCGGATCGACTCCGCGCGCGTGCTGCTGGCCCTGTGGGAGCACTCGATGGCCAACGAGGAACTCGCCGCGCTGTACCGCGCCCACCTGCAGGACTGGCGCGGCCGGCTCGCCGAACGCATCGCCGCCGCACGGGGCGGGGACGAGTCCGTCGACGACCCCGCGGTCACGCACCTCGCGCAGGAGGTCATCGCGGTGGCCATCGGGGCCAGCGTCACCTCCCTGATGTTCCCGGACGGGGCGCTGATCCCGGAGTACCGCGCCTACGTCGACCGGTTGATGCAGAAGATCACCGACTGACCCGCACCGCGCGGTCGTTCGGTCCATGACGAGGTTCACCAGAAGGATCAGGTATGGATGTGCGAGGTCAGCTCCACATCGGAGGTGAGTGGACGGCCGCCGCGGACGGGGCGGAGTTCACCACCTGCGATCCGGCCACCGGCGTCGCCCTGGGCCGCTGCGCCCAGGCCGGCACCGCGGACGTCGACGCCGCCGTCGACGCGGCGCGGCGGGCGCTCGGCGACCCGGCGTGGGCCGGTCTGCCGGCGGCGGAACGCGCCCGGCTGCTGTGGCGCGTCGCCGAACTGATCGAGCGTGACGCCGCCGCGCTCGCGGAGTTGGAGACCCGCGACCAGGGTCAACCGCTGGCGGTGTCCAGGGGCGTCAGCGTGGCCGGGGCCGCGGAGCACTTCCGCTACTACGCCGGCTGGGTCACCAAGATCGAGGGGACGGTCGTGCCGGTCTCCTTCCCGGACACGCTGCACTACACGCGCCGCGAACCGGTGGGCGTCTGCGCGCTCATCACCCCGTGGAACTTCCCGCTGATGATCGCGGCGTGGAAGCTGGCGCCGGCCCTCGCCTGCGGCAACACCGTGATCCTCAAGCCCGCCGAGCAGACCCCGCTGACGAGCGCGTGGCTGGTGCGCCTGTGCGAGGAGGCCGGCTTCCCGCCGGGCGTGGTCAACCTGCTGACCGGCGGGCCCTCGACCGGCCGCGCCCTCGTGGAGCACCGCCGCGTCGACAAGGTCTCCTTCACCGGATCCACCGAGGTCGGCCAGGCGATCGTGCGGGCGTCGGCGGGCGATCTGAAGCGCGTCACGCTGGAACTGGGCGGCAAGGCGCCCAGCATCGTCGCCCGCGACGCCGACATCGACGCCGCCGTCGCCGGGAACGTGCAGGGAGCACTGCTCAACAGCGGGCAGGTCTGCGCCGCCTACGCCCGGTTCTACGTGGACCGTCACCGGGCGGAGGAGTTCACCGAGAAGCTCGCGGCGGCCGTGGACGCCCTGCGCCTGGGTCCCGGTCTGGCACCGGACACCCAGCTCGGGCCGCTGGTGACCGACGAGCATCTGCGGCGGGTGGACGCCATGGTGCGGGCCGGCGTGGCCGAGGGCGCGGAGCTGGTCACCGGGGGAGCCCGCGCCGACGGCGGCCTGGAGAAGGGCCACTTCTACCGGCCCACCGTCCTGTCGGGCGTCCGGGACGCCATGTCCGTGGCCCGGCAGGAGGTGTTCGGCCCGGTGCTGCCGGTGCTCACCTACGAGGACGAGGACGAACTGGCCGCCCGGGCCAACGACACCCACTACGGCCTGGCCGCCGCCGTCTGGACGCGTGACCTGTCCACCGCGCACCGGCTGGCGGCGGACGTCCGGGCGGGGGCGGTCTTCGTCAACATGCCGCCGATACCCGACCCCGCGGCTCCCTGGGGCGGGTTCGGATCCAGCGGCTGGGGCCGGGAGATGGGCTCCTCCGCGCTGGAGGTGTTCACCGAGACCAAGGGCGTCTGGATCCACCACGGCCGACCCGCCCGTACCTGAGAGGAAGAACCGATGAGTGAGCAGCACCCGGTGGCGCACGAGGGCGTCCGGTCCGCCGTCGAGGCCTACGTGACGGCGGTGAGCGCGGCGGACCCGGCGGCCGTCCGGGCCGCCTTCCGCCCGGACGCCCACATGTGGGGCTACCTGGGCCCGGAGTTCGTCTCCGCCCCGATCGAGGCGTTCTGCGAGGTGGTCGCGGCCGACACGGACACGGCCCGCTGGGTGCCGTCCTACCGGTACACCATCCGCTCGGTCGAGGTGAGCGGCGACGTGGCCGTCGCGGTGCTGGAGGAGTTCGGCTACCAGGGCCACGACTTCACCAACCACTTCTCCCTGGTCCGGGCGGACGGCACCTGGCGGATCGCCGGGAAGACCTTCTTCCGCCACGACGGCGACTGACACCCCCGGCAGCACCGGAAACGGCCCGTCCCCCGTCGCGCCGAGCGACGGGGGACGGGCCGTGGTGTGTCACAGGTGGTAGGCGTACTCGGTGAACTCCCAGTCGGTGACGTGGCGGCGGAAGCGGGCGATCTCGTCGCGCTTGTACGTCAGGTAGGAGGCGGTGAAGTCCTTGCCGAGCAGCTCGCTCAGAGCCGTGTCCGCCTCCAGGGCGGTCAGGGCGTCCGACAGGGTCGTCGGGAGGAGCGGGGCCCGCCCGGCGTCGTAGCCGTAGCCCTCCAGAGGCGCGGGCGGCTCCTCCCCGGCCGCGATGCCGAGCAGGGCAGCGGCGATGGTGCCGGCGATCAGCAGGTAGGGATTGGCGCTCGCGTCGCCCAGGCGCACCTCGAACCGGGTGGCCGCGTCGCGCTCGGGCGGGATGCGGACCATGGCGCTGCGGTTGTCCAGGCCCCAGTCGATCAGCCAGGGCGCCAGCGTGTCGGGCCCGAACCGCTTGTAGGAGTTGACCGTCGGGTTGGCCAGTGCGGCCAGCGCGGGTGCGTGGGCGAGGACGCCCGCCACCGCGTGACGTGCGGTGGCGGACAGCCCGTACGGCCCGGCGCGGTCGGCGAAGGTGTTCTCGCCCCGGTCGTCGGTGCAGGACAGGTGGAGGTGGAAGCCCGAACCGCCGGCGTCGTTGAAGGGCTTGGCCATGAACGTGGCCAGGCGCCCCTCCGTGCGGGCGAGTTCCTTGACGGCGGCCTTGAAGGCGAAGGCGCGGTCGGCCGCCGAGACGGCTTCGGAGTGGGTCAGGTTGATCTCGAACTGCGCCCCGTCGTACTCGTGGTTCCCGCCGCTGACGCCGATGCCGGTGTCGCGCAGCGACCGCAGGGTGCGCAGCAGGTGGTTGTCCGGGTCCGCGCGCAGGCCGGCGGTGTAGATGACGCCCGCCGCGTCGCTGTAGCGGCGCCAGCCGGTGCCGTCGGGGACGGAGTCGCACAGGTAGTACTCCAGCTCCGGCCCCACGACGGGGTGCAGGCCGTAGGCGGCGCACCGGCCGAGAACGGCCCGCAGCAACTCGCGCGGGGACTCCGGGGCGGGTCGGCCGGTGGCCGGGTCCGTGACGTCGCCGAGGCAGGTGGCGACCCCGGGCTCCCAGGGGAGCGGGCGCAGGGTGTCGAGGTCGGGCGTGACGCAGATGTCGGGCAGTCCGGCCTCCAGCCCGCCGGGCACCGGCACCGTGTCGCCCTGCGGGCTCGTGTGGTAGACGGCGCGGCAGAAGGCCAGGCCGTGCTCGCAGGCGGCCGGGAGGTGCTCCAGCAGGAGGTCCCGGGCCCGTTCGGTGCCGATGAGGTCGGGATAGGTCACCCGGACGACGTCGATGCCCTCGGCGGCCAGTTGCTCCACGCGACGACGGACGGCTGCGGGGTCGGTTGCGCTCACCGGTGGCTCCTCGGGGAAACGGGTGCCCCAGGCCCGTGGGCTCCGGGGGAGATCAGGGTGATGGAAGAAGGGGGCGGCCTCGGACTGCGCGGGGCAGGAGGCGGCGCACGGCTTCGGTGTGCCCAACGTAGAGACGGCCGCCGTGGTCCCACAAGGGGTACGGCCGAGAAATTTATCCATCCGGATAGCTATTGACCCCGGGGGGCGCTCCTTCCTATCTTGTTTGGAGCCAAACGATTGACGAGGCGCCTTCGCGCCGTCGCCGGCCACCCCGCACGCGTCGACGTGCCCCGCCGTCCGTCACCCCCGGGCCGCAGCCTCCGTCAGCCCGCCCCGGCCGCCCCGTCCCGCAAGGAGCCTCCGTGACCCGCCTCCGTGGATTCCTCCACCCCAAGACCCCGACGGGTGACTCGTCGCTCATCCCCACGCCCCCGTGGCACTACTCCGGCGACCTGCTGACCGTCGAGTACCGCACCGACCCCGCCCGCGTCCGCGAACTGCTGCCCGCCCCGCTGGAACTCGCCGAGGAGGACCCCGGCGCCGTCGCCCTGATCTGGGCCGACTGGCAGTCCTGCTCCACCTCGGGCCGGGAAGCTGCTCGATCCGGTGCTCGCCCAGTACAAGGAGGCGTTCGCGGTCGTCCGCTGTGCCTACCGGGGGCGGACCTACACCCGCTGCGTGTACATCTGGGTCGACAAGGACTTCGCCCTCGCGCGCGGACTGCACCAGGGCTATCCCAAGAAGCTCGGCTCCATCCACCAGACCCGCCCCCACCCCTACGGACCCGCCCCGCGCATCGCGGCCGGGGCCCGGTTCGGCGCGACGCTCGCCGCGGCCGACCGGCGGCTCGCGCAGGCCGTGGTCACCCTGCGCGCGCCGTCCGAGCACAACGGCTTCGTCAACAGCCACCCCATGGCCCACCACCGGTGGCTGCCCTCGATCGAGAAGGGCGGTGGCCTGGCCCTGGACGAACTGGTCGAGTCCGGCGCCGCCTCGTTCGAGGCCGGTCAGGCCTGGGTGGGGGAGGCCGAACTGGACCTGTTCGAGGCACCCACCGAGGAACTGGCCCGACTGGAGATCCGCGAGCCGATCGCCGCCTACTACCGGCAGGTCGGCGTGGTGTGGGACGGCGGACGGCTCCTGGAGTCGCACACGTCCGGCGCCCGGTGACCGCATCCCACCGCACGACCCTCAGGAGCCCAAGGCCATGAGCGCACACCTCACCACCGTCGCCGGGGTCGCCGTCGACACCCGGCACTGGATCGGCGGCGAACGCGTCGCCTCCACCGACACCTTCACCGACGTCTCACCCATCGACGGCGCATCCCTCGGGGAGATCTCCCGGGCCACGGCGATGGAGGCCGCCGCCGCCGTGGCCGCCGCCAAGGCCGCCTTCCCCGGCTGGGCCGCCACCCCCCGCGCGGAACGGGCCCGGCTGCTGCACGCCGTCGCCGACGGGGTGCAGCGGCGCACCGAGGAGCTCGCCCTCGTCGAGACGACGGACAACGGCGCGTTGCTGCGCTCGCACCGTCGTGGCGTCATGCCGCGCGTCGCCCACAACTTCCGGTTCTTCGCCGACCAGCTCCTCGGCCTGGAGCACGAGGACTTCACCACCCGCGACCACGCCAACCACGTCACCTGGGATCCGGCCGGCCCGTGCGTGCTCATCACCCCGTGGAACGCGCCGCTGATGCTCGCCACCTGGAAGATCGCCCCGGCTCTCGCCGCCGGGAACACGGTCGTCCTCAAGCCCGCCGAGTGGACCCCGCTGACCGCCTCCCTGCTCGCCGACATCGCCGCCGAGGCCGGGCTCCCGCCCGGCGTCCTGAACGTCGTGCAGGGGTACGGGGCCGAGATCGGCGACGCCCTCACCGGCCACCCCGACGTGCGTCGCATCAGCTTCACCGGCTCGGTGCCGACCGCGCGGCACATCGCGGCGCGGGCCGCCGCGAACCTCACCCCGCTCAGCCTCGAACTGGGCGGTAAGTCCCCGCTGCTGGTCTTCGCCGACGCCGACCTGGACCTGGCCGTCGACCTCGCCGTCGAGCAGTACGACAACGCGGGCCAGGTCTGCCTGGCGGCCACCCGACTCCTGGTGGAGGAGGCCGTCGCCGAGGAGTTCCTGCACCGCTTCGTCGCCAAGGCCTCCGGGCTCCGGCAGGGCGACCCGCGCGAGGAGGGCACCGACATCGGCCCCACCATCCATCCCCGGCAGCTGGAGAAGATCGACGGCTTCGTCCAGCGCGCCCGCGCGGACGGCGCGCGCGCCGTCATCGGCGGCCACCGCGGCCAGGGGCAGTACTACGCCCCCACCCTCCTGACCGGGGTGCGGCAGGACTCCGAGATCGTCCAGGAGGAGGTGTTCGGCCCCGTCCTGACCCTGCAGACGTTCAGCACCGAGGACGAGGCCGTCCGCCTGGCCAACGACACCCGCTTCGGGCTGGCCGCCACGTTGGCCACCGGCGACCGGGAACGCGCCGACCGTGTCACCGCACGGCTGGTGGCCGGCACCGTCTGGGTCAACTGCTTCTTCGTCCGCGACCTCCGGGCGCCCTTCGGCGGCTCCCGCCACTCGGGCGTCGGGCGCGAGGGGGGCATCTGGAGCTTCGACTTCTTCTGCGACCTCAAGAACACCGTCACCGCTCCGAAGGGATGGCAGGACCATGGGTGAGATCACCGGGGCGGGACTGCTCGCCCACGTCCCCACCATCGTGCTCCCCGAGGAGACCAGGCGGGAGCTGAACGAGGGCAAGGAGATCACCCTCGTCACCGGGCTGCGGGAGCTGCGCCGGGACGTCTTCGCGCGCGACGACTACGACACGGTCGTCGTGCTCGACTCGCACTGGGCCACCACCGTCGAGTTCGTCGTGACGGCCCAGTCGCGCCGGGCCGGGCTGTTCACCTCCGAGGAACTGCCGCGCGGCATGTCCCGCATGCCCTACGACTTCCCCGGCGACCCCGAACTCGCCCGCAACATCGCCTCCTTCGCCGACCGACACGGCACCTGGATCACTCCGATCGACGACGCGTACCTGCCGATCTACTACGCCACCCTGAACCTGTGGAAGTACCTCGGGGAGGGCCTGCCCGACAAGCGCTGGGTGACCATCGGCGTCTGCCAGACCGGGGACATGGAGGACCACCTGCGGCTCGGCCGCGCCCTGGCCGACGGCATCGCCGCCACGCCGGGCCGCCGCGTCCTGGTCATCGCCTCCGGGGCGCTCTCGCACACGTTCTGGCCGCTGCGCGAACTGCGCGACCACGAGGCCAGCGACCCGTCCCACATCTTCACCCCCGAGGCGCGGGCGGCCGACGAGCAGCGCATCGACTGGCTGACCGGGGGCCGACACGACCGGGTCCTCGACACCATGGACGAGTTCTGGACCCACAAGCCCGAGGCCCGGTTCTTCCACTACCTGATGATGGCCGGGGCCCTCGGCGAGCAGGCGTGCACCGCGCCCGGGCGCCAGTACGGCGCCTACGAGAACTCCGTGGGCACCGGCCAGGTCCTGCTCTGGTTCGACCGGCCCGCCGGTGGCTGGACCGCCCCGCGCCCCTCCGACCCCGCCGCTGCCTAGACCGCCTCCCGAAAGGCTTCCGCCATGCCCGAGTACCGCCGCATCCTCCTCGACGGCGCAGCCGTGGAGACCGTCCGCGACGGCGACGACCTGGTCGCCGGGGACGGACGCCGCGTCCGCGTCGAGGACGCCCACCACCTGCCGCCGGTCGTCCCCTCCAAGGTGATCGCCGTCCACCTCAACCACCGCAGCCGGGTCGAGGAGTTCGGCATCGGGCTGCCCGACACCCCCACCTACTTCCACAAGCCGACCTCGGCGCTGAACGGCCACCGGGGCGCGGTCGTCCGTCCCGAGGGCTGCGCGTGGCTCAACTACGAGGGGGAGGTCGCCATCGTCATCGGGAGGACCGCCCGCAACGTCGCCCCGGAGCACGCGGGGGAGTACATCGCCGGCTACACCGTGGCCAACGACTACGGCCTGCACGACTTCCGGGACACCGACGCCGGGTCCATGCTCCGCGTCAAGGGCTCCGACACGCTGTGCCCGCTCGGCCCCGGGCTGGTCACCGACTGGGACTTCCGCGGCAAGCGGCTGCGCACCCGCGTCAACGGCGAGACCGTGCAGGACGGCTCCACCGACGAGATGACGTGGGACATGCACTACCTCGTCGCCGACATCGCCCGCACCATCACGCTGTACCCCGGCGACGTCCTGCTGTCCGGCACCCCGGCCAACTCCCGGCCCGTGCGTCCCGGTGACGTCGTCGAGGTGGAGGTCGAGGGGCTGGGCACCCTCACCAACCACGTCGTCACCGGCCCCACCCCCGTCCGGGCCGACGTCGGGGCGCAGCCGACCGCGTCCGAGGAGGTGCTGTCGACCGCGCTCGGCGGTGACTGGGAGTTCCGGGGGATCAGACCGCCCAGGCGCTGAGCGGGGGCCGCCGGTAGGGTCGGCGGCATGACCGATCCCGTCGAGCCCACCGGTGAACGCAGCCCGCGCAAGCGGATCACCAACTACGGTTCGGGCCGGGTCGCCCTGCTGGACGCAGCCGTCCGCGTGGTGGCCCGGGGCGGCTTGCGCAAGCTGACCTACCGGGCCGTCGCCGAGGAGGCGGGCGTCACCCACGGGCTCGTCGTCCACCACTTCGGCTCCCGGGACGCGCTGATCGAGGAGGCCGTCGACCACGCCGTCCGCTCCTCGCTGAACGTCAACGCCCTCGGCACCGGCGGCGGCACGGCGGACGACTTCGCCGCGAAGCTGGGGGAGCTGGTGGTGACCGGCCCGGACCTCCAGGCCTTCCAGTACGAACTGCTGCTGGAGAGCCGGCGCAGGCCGGAGCTGATGCCGCAGCTCCGCGCCCTGTACGAGGAGTACTTCGAGACGGCGCGACGTGATCTGGCCCGGGTGTTGTCCCGGCCGGTCGACCGGGGCCTGTCCCGGCTCGTCTTCGCCGCGCTGGAGGGGCTGGTGCTGCACCAGCTCGTCTTCGGTGAGCGGGAGGTGACCGAAGAGGCGCTGGCGGAGCTGCGGTCGCTGCTGACGAACCTGGCCTCCGACGCCTCCGACGCCTCCGACGCCTCCGACGCCTCCGACGCCGAGGACCGGGCCGGGAGCTGACCCGGGGGCACCGCTGAACCCTCGGCACGGCCCGTGCCGGGCGGACCTCCGCCCACCCCGACGACTACATCGTTTGACCCGAAACGACTTTTCCACGACAGGAGGCCCACGGTGGACGCCACGCACGACGTCTGGATACGCCGGGCCGGGACGCTCCGCCCGGACGGCTCACACCTCATCGACGGTTCCGCCCACGCGGGAGGCCGCACGTTCACCGTGGTCTCGCCACGGGACGGGCGACCGCTGGCCGAGGTGGCCGACGGGGGTGCGGACGACGTCGACCGGGCCGTCGCCGCCGCCCGCCGGGCCTTCGACGACGGCCCCTGGCCCCGGCTCGCACCCGCCGAACGCGGACGTGTCCTCACCCGCGTCGCCGACCTCGTCGAGGAGCGGCGCGCGGACCTCGCGCTCACCGTCAGTCTGGAGATGGGCAAGCCGATCACGGACGCCCTCGACGTCGAGCTGCGCGCCCTGATCGCCACCTTCCGCTGGTACGGGCAACTGGCCGACAAGCTCACCGACGCGTCCCCGCACACCGCACCCGACGCGCTCGCCCTCGTCACCCGCGAACCCGGCGGCGTCGTGGGCGCGGTCGTGCCCTGGAACTTCCCGCTGACGCTGGCGGGATGGAAGATCGCCCCCGCCCTGGCGGCCGGCTGCTCGGTCGTGCTCAAGCCCTCCGAGCGAAGCCCCCTCTCCGCCCTGCACCTGGCCCGGATCGCCGGTGAGGCGGGGCTGCCGCCCGGCGTCCTCAACGTCGTCAACGGCGAAGGGCCCGTCACCGGCCGGGCCCTCGGGCTGCACCCCGGTGTCGACGTGCTCGCCTTCACCGGCTCCACGGCCGTGGGGCGTCACTACCTGCGCTACGCCGCCGACTCCAACCTCAAGCGCGTCTGGCTCGAACTGGGCGGCAAGTCCCCGAACATCATCCTGCCCGACGCCCCCGACCTGGAGACCGCCGCCGCCACGGCGGCCTGGGGGATCTTCTTCAACCAGGGGGAGATGTGCACCGCGCCCTCCCGGCTGCTGGTGCACTCCTCCATCGCCGAACGCGTCACGGAAGCGGTCGTCGAACGGGCCCGGGCCCTGCGCGTCGGCGACCCCCTGGACCCCTCGACCGAGATGGGCGCACTGGCCGGTGAGGAGCACCTCGACCGCGTGCTCGGACACGTCCACGCCGCCCTCGACGCCGGGGCGCGACTGCGGACCGGCGGTGAACGCACCCTGACGGAGACCGGAGGCACGTACCTGCGACCCACCGTCTTCGACCGCGTGGACCCCGACTCGGCCCTCGCGCGCGAGGAGGTCTTCGGGCCGGTCCTGTCCGTCCTCACCTTCGACGATCTCGACGAGGCGGTCGCCCTCGCCAACGCCACCGACTACGGCCTCGCCGCGGGCCTGTGGACCTCCGACCTGTCCACCGCCCACCGCGTCGCACGCGCCCTGCGGGCCGGAACGGTCTGGGTCAACTGCTACGAGGAGGGCGACCTGACGGTGCCCTTCGGCGGCATGAAGCAGTCCGGCAACGGACGCGACAAGTCCGCCCACGCGCTGGAGAAGTACACCGAGCTGAAGACCACCTGGATCCAGCTGTGAACCGCGCCGCCCGTCCCCTCATCGCCGTCCCGGCCCGCTTCTCCGCCACCACCTCCGCCCTGCGGTACGCGGCCGAGGTCAACGCCCGTGCCCTCATCGAGGCGGTCTGGCGGGCGGGCGGCGAACCCGTCACCCTTCACCCCCACGCACCCGAGGGCCGCTGCGACCCCGCCGAGACGGCCGCCCGCCTCGCCCGGTTCGACGGCGTCCTGCTGCCCGGCGGCGGGGACCTCTCGCCGCACCGCTACGGGGCCGGCTCCGTCCACGACGCCGTCTACGACGTGGACCACGAGCAGGACGCGTTCGACCTCGAAGTCGCCCGCCGGGCCGGCGCGGCGGGGATGCCGCTGCTGGCGGTCTGCCGCGGCCTGCAGGTGGTGAACACCGCGCGCGGCGGCACTCTGCACCAGGACATGGGTGGCCCGGACCGGGAGCACCGGCACCTCACCCATCCGGTGCGGCTCGCCCCCGGATCGGCCGTCGCGGCCGTCGTCGGGACCGGGACGACCGAGGTGTCCTGCTACCACCACCAGCACGTCGACCGCCTCGGTGCGGGCCTGACCGCCACCGCGCACGCCGCCGACGGCACCATCGAGGCCGTCGAGGCGCCCGGGGACCGGGGATGGTTCCTGGCCGTGCAGTGGCATCCCGAAGACACGGCGGAGGCGGACCCGGCGCAGCAGCGCCTGTTCGACGCGCTGGTCGCCGCCGCCCGCGTCTTCCGCTGACCTGTGTGCGGGGGCTCAGCCCCTGGCGCGACGGCCGCTGCGGCGCGGCGCGGGCTCCGCCCCGTTCCGCAGCGCGTCGCGGCGCTCCTCGCCGTGCTCCTCCACCTGGAGGACGACCCGCCGCAGCATGTCAGCGAGGTCCCGGCACTCCTCGTCGTCCAGCCGGGCGGTCACGAAGACCTCCTCGTCGTTGAACGCGGGGAACACCTCCCGCATGAACGCCTCGCCCCGCTCGGTGAGGCTCAGCAGCACGAGCCGCCCGTCGGTGGGGTGTTCCCCGCGCCGCAGGAGTCCGCGCGACTCCAGGGTGCGGGAGACACCGGTCAGGGTGCCCTTGGAGATGCCCGCCTCCTCCGCGACGCGCCGGGTCTCCGACTCGCCCCAGACCCACACCACCCACAGCACGACGAACGCCGTCCAGGTCAGATCCGAGCCGCGCAGGACGGAGTTCTCCAGGTGGTGGCGCACGACGGCGGCGGCACGGTGGATGTTGGCCACCGCCGCCATCTGCTCCCGTCGCACGGCCATGCCGTCGAGCCGGGCCCGCGCGAGCTTCTCCGCCTCGGTGATGGAACGCCGGCCGGGCACATGGGCTCCCTGGATCTCCTGTGCTGCGACGGGCGGCCCACCGGGCCGTCCGGTCTCTCGGGCACCCAGTCTAGAAGCGCGCCCGCACACCCCGGAAGGCGCCGCCACGCGCTCTGTTGCGCCCCCGCGTCCGAGACCGCGGCCGCCGGCTCCCGAGAGAGCCGGCGGCCGCCGGTCGAGGGGAGCGGGGTGACGCACACCTCAGGCGTCGGTCCCCCCGTCCTGGGCTTCACTCCCGAAGTACCGTGTCGGCGCCGTGGGCGGCTCCGTCATCCGCGGCAGCAGCTGTGCGGCGAGCAGCGTCGAGAGCGCCGAGGTGTCACCGCTGCCGCCGTCGGTGCGTACGACCACGGCCTGCGGTGCCTTCGACGCCAGTTCCGCGCCCACTTCGAGGCGGCGGCGGGCCAGCTCGTACTGCAGGACGGCGCGGTTGTCACGGTAGGCCCTGGCGAGGGCGCGCTGGGCGCGGGCCTCGTTCTCGGCGGAGATCAGGCCGCTGCGACCGCGTGTCTCGATCTCGAAGCGGACCCGCTGGGCGTTGGTCTCCTGCTCCTCCAGCAGCTGGGCCACCTGTTCGCGGGCGTTGTTGAGGGCGGCCTTCACCTCGACGACGCGCGCGTCGCGCACCTTCTTGGCCCGCTCGATCTCCATGCCGAGGCTGTCGATACGGCGCTTGCGGGTCAGCCCCCACTCCTGTTCGTACGCCGTACGCTCCTTGGCGACCCGCTCCCTGGTGGCCAGGTGCTGCTGGTACTGCGTCGGCAGCTGGACGTCCGGGATGTTGGAGCCGGTGATGCGTACCCCGTAGCGCTCCAGCTGGCGGTTGAGCAGCTCCTGCATGTCGGCCACGTCCGAGCCGCGCAGGTCGTACGCCCGCTCGGTGCGCATCTTGCGGGCGCGCTGGCGGATGGCGTCCTGGACGGCGCTGGAGAGGACCAGGTCGAAGTTGCCCGCGCCGATCGTGCGGACGAACCGGACCGCGTCCGTGATGCGGAACTTCAGGAAGAACTCGATCGACCGCAGCGGGACGTTCTCCTGCGTCGGGCAGGCCATCACCGGGGCGGAGTACGGGATCTCGGTGGCCGTGTCGACCACGAAGTCCACCCTTGACCAGGGGTGCCAGAGGTAGTGGCGGCCCGCGTCCAGGGTGCGGGTGACCGCGCCGTAGCGGGTCAGGACACCGTTCGTACCTGTTCGATCTCGACGATCGAGGAGCGCCACCACCACAGAACGCCGGCGATCAGGAGCAGAGCGCCGACGCCGTAGGCGAGGCCGGCGAGTGCCCCGTACGCGAGGTCCGCCGCGCTGTCGGAGTCCGTCTCCCGCAGCGACAGCGTCACACCGGCGAGCAGCGCGAACAGGCTCAGCCACAGGGGCAGCATCCACCACAGCCTGCGCCGGTGGCGGGGGATGATGACGGGAACCAGCGTGCCCGCCTCGCCGCCGCGCAGCAGCTGGGCGATGTCGCTCCAGGGTGCGACCGCCTCGGAGATGACCGACTTGCGGTTGACACGTGCGGTACTCACTGACCGGCCTCCTCGGTGGACTCGGGAACCTCGGACGCCGTCGCCTGTTCGGCGGTCTCCTGGCCGGCCGAGGAGCCCTTCGGCGATCCGCTCCCGGTCGACGGCACGGTGGGCCGCTCGGCCCGGAGCAGCGCCACGATCTCGTCCTCGCGTCCGGTGATGCGTTCGCCGATGGCGGTGAGCTGCCCGCGCATGGCGGTCATGTCCGACTCGCTGAACAGCTCCTCGCCGCGCTCGCCGACCAGCTCCCGGGCCAGCTGGAGGAAGTCCACGCCGGCGGCGCCGTCGCCTTCCCCCGTGCCGCCGATGCGCACGAGGCGCGGCAGGTGTTCGGCGATCCGCTCAAGGGCGTCGAGGATCTGCTGCTGGTAGCGGTACTCGAGGATCTCCGGAGCCTCGGCGGCGGTGACCGCGCGGATGTCGAGGGCCTGGGCCTCCAGTAGCGCCGCGTTGGCCTTCGCCTCCGATTCCGCCTGCACGTAGCGCTGGCGGGCGAGGGCCTGGGCGCGGTTGGTCTCGCGTTCCACGGCGGTGTCCATCTGGGCCTGGTACTGGGCGATGTCGGCGTGGATCGCGGAGAGCGTCTCGTGACTGGTCGCCAGCTCCCTGCTCAGGTCGCCCTCGTCCTGCTCCTTGCGGAGCATCAGCGCGTACTCGTGGGTGTACGCCTCCTTCGCCATCCGCACCGTCTCCGGGGCGGCCAGGTCCATCCGGTAGTTGCGGTCGGACGGCTCCGCGTGCGTGATGTTGGCGTTGGTCAGCTCGACGGCGGGCCGGAACTGCTGGTTGAGCTGTTCCAGGAGCCGGCCGGTGTCCTCGCCGACCAGGTCGTAGATCCCGGCGGCCTCCTGTTCGTAGATGAGGCTGCGGATCGTCTCGCTCACCGCGTTGCTCAGCTTCTCCTCGAAGCCGCGGACCGCGCCCAGCGTGTAGACGAACTCCGTCGCGTCGCTGATCCGGAACTGGATGAACAGGTCGATCGAGGCCTTCACGCCGCCCTTGGTCGGCGCCTCGCGCACCGGCGCGTTGAACGGGTACTCCCGCGTGGTGTTGAGGATGTACGAGACCCGCTTCCACGGGCTGATCAGGATCACCCGGCCGGGGCCGACGACCTTCTCCAGCTTCCCGAAGCGTGTGATCAGTGCCTGGCAGCCGTCCGGAACCATCACCATGCCCTGCCGCCACCACACGAAGGCGACCGCGGCCACGGAGATGACCCAGTAGTGCACGCCGAACAGCGGATTGGTCAGCGGGGAGTCGTCCATCGCGGACACGACCGCAGTACCCACAGCGCCCAGGATGAGCAGGGACAACACCGGAAGCATGCTCAGGAACGAGCGGCCCTTCGGGAGCACCATCGGGCAGATCGCATGGACCTGGTCGCCACCCTCACGCTGCTGTTCGCTTCGGTTGAGAGCCTCGCCGGCCTCGTCGAGGGAGACGGTCTTCTGCCTCATCACCGTGGCGATGGAGCCGCCCTGTTCTCTCGCGGCCGGAAAGTCGGCGGGGTCCATGCCCCCTTCCTCCGGCACGGACGACTCCTCGTCGGCGTTCCCCGGCTCCTGGCCGGCCCGTCCCCGGTTCTGCGGCCGACCGGCCGACCGCCCGGTGCGTCGCAGCGCTTCCTCTTCGGCCGCCTGCCGGGGATCAGCACCCGAGGCCACCGCCGAGGCCACCCTCCGCAGGCTCTGCGTCTTCGCTCCTGCCATCGTTCCCCCTCCTTGCTTGCTCTTCTCGTGTTCGCCTTGCCCGTACGGCCAGAACTACACGATGGGACGCCTGAACGCCTCTGCTCGCACCCGCCCGTCGGAGGCCGACGTCTGCCCGCGAGGCGCCATGCGGAGTGCGTGCCGAATCCTGGAACCGGCCGCGGAGGACTCCTTAACCACGGCTTCGGTCTGCGCGTCAGGGGCAGCGTGGGGCGATGAGGCTCGGCGGGGCGGGCGCGGAGGGTGCCTTACGCGTGACGGGAGCCGGTCCCGCCAGGGGGGAGGAGGAATCCCCCGGCACGACCGGCTCCCGTCACAGCCCGCGCGGGCCTTCCCGGCCGCCGGGCACGCGGCGGCCGGGGATCGGCGACGAACGTCAGCCCGTCAGCCGGACTGACGGCCCGCCCTGCGGCGAGCGAGGCCGAAGAACAGGGCGCTCACGGCGAACAGGCCGGCACTCGCCCCCCAGGCCACGTTGGCCGACGGCAGGGAGGTGGCACTCTGCGCCGAGGTGGCGGCCATCGTCGGCCTGTGCTCGTCGCCACCGTGCCCGTGGTGGCTCACGGTCGAGTGGGCCGCGCCCTCCTTGATCTCGGTCTCCGTCGGTGCCTCGGCCTCGGCGGCTCCCGCCGACCCGAAGACGACGTCGGAGCAGCCGTAGAACGCCTCGGGGCTGTCGTGGCGCTGCCAGACCTTGTAGATGATGTGACGGCCCGTACGGGCGGGGAGGTCGCCGGTGAACCGGTAGTAGCCGTTGTCAGTGGTGCGCTTCGTGGGGTGCGTGCCCACCGGCGTCGGGTCCAGGTCCGACCACTTCAGCGGCTTCGTCGGGTCGAAGCCCTCCTTGGTGATGTACATCGTCATCGTGCCCAGGTGGGGGGCGGTGATCCGCACGTTGAAGTCGTAGGAGCCGGCGGCCACCGTGGTGGTCGGCCAGTCGGTCCTGGCCCAGTCCAGGGCGCGGTACTTCTCGCGGCCCGCGGAGCAGAGCTTTCCATCGGGAATGATCTCCTGGTGCCGCCCCGCGGCGTTGGCGATGTTCACCTCGTTCCAGTCGTAGAGCGGCTGGGTCCCCGAGTCGGCGATCAGATCCTTGCAGACCTGGGACTTCGGGGTCTCCGGCCCTTCGGCGTAGCAGGCGCTCACCCGGCTGACCGGGTCGAAGACGGAGCCGTGGGCGCTCGCGGGGGAAGGCGTCAGCGACAGGAGGGTCGCGGCGGACAGGACGGTGGAGGCTGCGGCGATGCGGCGCCGGGCTGAAGCCATGTGGGGGCTCACTCTCGTTCGTCGGGCCGTGGGGAGGCCCTGTGGTCCGGATAACACCCTTTCGAAGCAAGGGAGTTCGGATAGAGCTGCACCAGCAGAATTGCATTGGTACATACCAATGGGCAAGACTCGTGCGGCAGCGCCGTCTCGCCGCTCGGGGGACCGATCGGTGCACGGCCCGTCTCGGGCGGCCCGCCCCCGGCCCGGCGTACGGGCACTCCGCTCCGGTGATCACCCTCGGTTACCATGCTCACTGCGTGCCGGTGGTCGGCGGCAAGGGGGCGCGTGCGTCATCGACGGTCGGCCCGGGGAACGGGGGACCGGCTCGCCGGCCGACACGCCCGGCTTTCCCCAGGGGCCGCCCACCGGTGATCCTTTCCTCTGCGCCCCGGAGAGGTCGTCCGTGGACGCTGAGGCAGAAGAGATAGGTGGCCTGAGAACGTGTTGGAAGAAGTGGTGGCGACTCGCTACGTCACGCCCCTGCGGGAGGGCGGATCGCTGCCCGGCATCGTCGAGGCCGACGATCTGGGCACCTACGTCATGAAGTTCACCGGGGCCGGGCAGGGCCGCAAGACCCTCGTCGCCGAGGTCGTCTGCGGCCGGCTGGCCCGGGAGCTCGGCCTGCGGGTGCCGGACCTCGTCGGGATGTGGCTCGACCCGGTCATCGGCCTCGGCGAACCGGACGAGGAGGTGCAGGAGCTGCTCAAGGCCAGCGGCGGCCTGAACCTCGGCATGGACTTCCTTCCGGGTTCGCTCGGTTTCGACGCACTGGCCTACCGGGTGGACGCCGGCGAGGCCGGCCGGGTCGTGTGGTTCGACGCCCTGGTGGGCAACGTCGACCGCTCCTGGCGCAACCCCAACCTGCTCGTGTGGCACGGCGACCTGTGGCTCATCGACCACGGCGCCACGATGATCTGGCACCACAACTGGCCCACCGCCGCGGCGGCGGCGACGCGCCCCTACGACGCCTCCGACCACGCGCTCGCGCCCTTCGGGCCCGACGTCGCCGCCGCCGCGGCCGAGCTCGCGCCCCGTGTCACCCGGGACCTCCTCGCGTCCTGCGTCGCCGACGTGCCCGACGTGTGGCTCGCGGACGAGCCCGGCTTCGGCGGTCCGGACGAGGTGCGGTCGGCCTACGTCGACGTCCTGGCCTCGCGCGCCGAGGGCCTCCACGACCGCATCACGGTGGGGACACCCAGCACCGACGGACCCTCGCGGGCGCCGGGGTGGCTCACCGGCCGGACGGAGGCGGCCCGATGAGCGTCGCCGCGGCCGACCGGGTCGTCTTCGAGTACGCGCTGCTGCGCGTCGTGCCCCGGGTGGAGCGCGGTGAGCTGATCAACGCGGGCGTCGTGGTCTACTGCCGGGCCCACGGCTTCGTGGCCGCCCGGACGGCCCTGGACGAGCGCCGGCTGCTGGCCCTCGACCCGGAGGTGGACCTGCCGGGCGTCCGGGCGGCGCTGCGCGCCGTGGAGCACGTCTGCCGGGGCGGGACGGAGGCGGGGCAGGCCTCGGGTGACGACGCCGGCCGACGCTTCCGCTGGCTCATCGCCCCGCGCAGCACCGTCGTCCAGCCCGGGCCGACCCACACCGGGCTGACCTCGGATCCGGAGGCGGAGGTGGAGCGCCTGCTTGACCTGCTCGTGCGCCCGCCCCGTCCCGTCGCTGAGCGGGAAGGGCGGCGGCGGGCGGCCGACCGTTGACAGCGGTGGGTCCGGCTTCTAGCGTCACCTCCACCACCTACTAAGCGGTTGCTCACCCCATCGAGGACGAGGAGAACCAGCATGTCCAGCACCGAGCAGCGCGTCGCGGTCGTGACGGGCGCAGCACGAGGTATCGGCGCGGCCACCGCCGTCCGGCTGGCCGAGGAGGGGCGGGCCGTCGCGGTGCTCGACCTCGACGAGGGCGCGTGCAAGGACACCGTGGAGACGATCACCGCGGCGGGTGGCCGGGCGCTCGCCGTCGGCTGCGACGTCTCCGACGCCGAGCAGGTCGAGACGGCCCTCGCCAGGATCGCCGCGGAACTCGGCGCACCGGTCGTCCTGGTGAACAACGCGGGCGTCCTGCGGGACAACCTCCTGTTCAAGATGAGCGAGTCGGACTGGGACACCGTGATGAACGTGCACCTGCGCGGCGCGTTCCTCATGTCGCGCGGCTGCCAGAAGCACATGGTGGACGCGGGCTTCGGCCGTATCGTGAACCTCTCCTCCAGCTCGGCCCTCGGCAACCGCGGCCAGGCCAACTACTCGGCGGCCAAGGCCGGTCTGCAGGGGCTGACCAAGACGCTGGCCAAGGAGCTCGGCAAGTTCGGGGTCACGGCCAACGCGGTCGCCCCCGGCTTCATCGCCACCGACATGACGGCGGCCACCGCGGCCCGCGTCGGTATGGACTTCGAGGACTTCAAGGCCGCCGCCGCCTCGCAGATCCCGGTGCAGCGGGTGGGCCGCCCGGAGGACGTGGCCGGTGCCGTCGCCTACTTCACCCGTGACGACAACGGCTTCGTCTCCGGCCAGGTCCTGTACGTCGCCGGCGGACCCCTCGACTGACCGGGTCACCACGAGAGACAAGGCAGGACAGCGATGACAACGCCGGACACCGGTCGCGTCGCCCTGGTCACCGGCGGGAGCCGGGGGATCGGGTACGGCATCGCGCAGGCCCTCGTGGCCCGTGGCGACCGCGTCTGCATCACCGGACGCAACGAGGAGTCCCTCAAGGAGGCCGTCGCCTCCCTCGGGGCCGAGCGCGCCATGGGCGTGCCGGGGAAGGCCCGGGACGAGGCGCACCAGGCCGAGGCCGTCGAGCGGGTCATGGACGCCTGGGGCCGCGTCGACCACCTGGTCAACAACGCCGGCACCAACCCCGTCTTCGGCCCGCTCGCCGAGCTGGACCTGGAGGTGGCGCGCAAGGTGTTCGAGACGAACGTCGTCTCGGCCCTCGGCTTCGCCCAGCGCACCTGGGCGGCCTGGCAGCGCGACAACGGTGGAACGATCCTCAACATCGCCTCCGTCGCGGGCGTCAGCGCCTCGCCGTTCGTGGGCGCCTACGGCGTCAGCAAGGCGGCGATGGTGAACCTGACGCTGCAGCTCGCCCACGAGATGGCGCCCGGCGTGCGGGTCAACGCCCTCGCCCCGGCGGTGGTGAAGACCCGGTTCGCCGCGGCGCTGTACGAGGGCCGTGAGGAGGAGACGGTGCGGCGCTATCCGCTCGGACGCCTCGGGCTACCGGAGGACATCGGCGGTGCGGCGGCGTTCCTCACCTCGGACGACGCCCAGTGGATCACCGGCCAGACCCTGGTGCTCGACGGCGGCCTCTTCCTCAACGCCGGCGTGGCCTGACGGCGTCGGCCCGTACCCGCGCGTTCGCCCGTACCGGCGCCGGCCCCGAGGGGGTCGGCGCCGGTCCGCGTGCCCCGGAAAAGGGGCCGATGAGCACCGGTGAGTCACCGTCGCTGCCGGTTCCGTGACGGTCGTGCGAACCGATGCAGAGGTGGTTGATCCGTCCATGTAGTTCCGGCGTTCGCTGCGGTAGGGTCTGCGACGTCACAGGCTGCGGGGTCCGCCGCCGCACCTGGTGCGTTCCGCGCGGGGGGCCGAGAGTGGGCGAGTACCTCTTCCCAGCCGGCGAGTCCTGTCGCACGCACCGAGATCCGTTGTGGCCCCGTTCATCGAGGAGCGTGCACGTGTTCAGCCGGAAGAGGCTTCTCCGAAGCATGGCGGCAGGGTCGGTCATCACCCTGCTCGCCGGTTGCGCTTCACTGACCGGAGGAAGCGACGCGGAGGATGAGCCCATCATCGTCGGCACGACCAGCGCGCCGAGCGCGCTGGACCCGGCGGGGGCCTGGGACGGCTCCTGGGAGCTGTTCCGCAACGTCTACCAGACGCTGCTGCACTTCCCGAGCTCCAGCGGCACGCCGGCCCCCGACGCCGCCAAGAGCTGTGCTTTCACGGACAACAGCAGCCAGGTGTACCGGTGCGAGCTGAAGGAGGGGCTGAAGTTCTCCAGTGGCCGTCCGCTGGACGCGGAGGCCGTGAAGTACTCGATCGAGCGGACGGTCAACATCGCCGCGCCGCTCGGTCCCGCGCAGCTGCTGGACTCGCTGGACCGCGTCGAGACGAGCGGTGACCACACGGTCGTCTTCCACCTGAAGAAGTCCAACGCCACGTTCCCGCTGATCCTGGCCACGCCCGCCGCCTCGCTCGTCGACCCCGAGGTCTACCCGGCCGACAAGCTGCGGGAGTCCGAGAAGGTGACGGCCTCGGGCCCCTACGAGCTGAAGTCCTACCGGCGCGGCAAGGAGTCGGTGCTCGTCAAGAACACCGACTACCAGGGTGCCGCCGAGCTGAAGAACGACGCGGTGACGATCCGCTACTTCCAGGACTCCGACCGGATGATGCAGGCGCTGGAGAAGGAGGAGGTCGACCTGACCTTCCGCGGCCTGACCCCGGACCACATCAGCGCCGTCCGGGAGGGCGAGTTCGGCAACAAGGACGTCTCGCTGCACGACGTCGTCGGGACCGAGACGCGCTACCTGGTCTTCAACCCGGGGCTCGGGGCCGCCGGGGACGCCGCCGTGCGTCAGGCGATAGCCCAGCTCGTGGACCGCAAGGCCCTGGTGCGCGAGGTCCACCAGCGTACCGTCGAGCCGCTCTACTCGATGGTGCCCGGTGGCATCACCGGCCACACCAGCGCGTTCTTCGACGAGTACGGCGAGCCCAACCAGAAGAAGGCGGAGGAACTGCTCTCCGCCGCCGGGGTGAGCACGCCGGTGGAGATGACGTTCTCCTACACCACCGAACGCTACGGCTCCGCCACCAAGGCCGAGTTCGAGGAGATCCAGAGCCAGCTCAACTCCACGGGGCTCTTCTCGATAGAGATCGAGCACAAGCCGACCTGGGACGAGTTCCAGAGCGGGGTCAAGGAGGGCGAGTACGAGGTCTTCGGCCGCGGCTGGTTCCCCGACTTCCCCGACGCCGACAACTTCATCGGCCCGTTCGTCGGCAGTGAGAACGCCGTCGGGGTGCCCTACGAGGACGCCGAGCTGACCGAGGAGCTGCTCCCGGAGTCGCGGCGGCAGAGCGACCGCGCTGCGGCCGGCAGCGTCCTGAAGGAGGCCCAGCGCATCCTCGCCGAGGACGCCCGGTTGATCCCGCTCTGGCAGGGGCGCGTGTACATCGCCGCGCACGACGAGATCGCGGGCATCGAGTGGACGATCGACTCCTCGACGATCATGCGGGTGTGGGAGCTGCACCGTAAGGCGAGCTGGTAACCGCACTGTCAGTGCCCAGCGGTACGTTCGATGGCGCCCGGCGGTCTCTCCGCCGGGCGCCATCGCGTATTCACGGAGGGGTGACCAGGTGATCGACATGCTGCCCGCGTCCTGGCAGGACGTACTCGGCGAGGAGCTCGACAAGCCCTACTTCAAGGAGCTGACGGAGTTCGTCGAGGAGGAGCGGGCGCGCGGTCCGGTGTACCCGCCGCGCGAAGAGGTCTTCGCCGCGCTGGACGCGACACCTTTCGACAGGGTCAAGGTGCTGATCCTCGGCCAGGACCCGTACCACGGCGAAGGCCAGGGCCACGGGCTGTGCTTCTCGGTGCGTCCCGGGGTGCGCGTCCCGCCGTCCCTGCGCAACATCTACAAGGAGCTGAACGCGGAGCTGGGGCACCCGGTGCCGGACAACGGCTATCTCATGCCGTGGGCGCGGCAGGGCGTGCTCCTGCTCAACGCGGTGCTCACCGTGCGTGCCGGAGAAGCCAACTCGCACAAGGGCAAGGGCTGGGAGCAGTTCACCGACGCCGTGATCCGTGCCGTCTCCGCCCGGCGCGACCCGGCGGTGTTCGTACTGTGGGGGAACTACGCGCGCAAGAAGCTGCGGCTGATCGACACCGCGCGCCACACCGTCGTGGAGGGGGCGCACCCCTCGCCGCTCTCGGCGAAGCGGTTCTTCGGCTCCCGGCCCTTCGGCCGCATCGACGAGGCCGTCGCCGCCCAGGGACACGAGCCCATCGACTGGCGCATTCCCGACCTGGCGGGCTGAGCGCCTGTCGTGGATCCGCCGCCCCGGCCGCTAGCGTCGGGGCGGCGGATCGCCCCGCCCCCGGCCGCCGGCGCCCCCGGCCGTCCGGCCCCACCGCACGGGAGAACCAGGTGAACCAGCAGACCCCGGCCGAGCAGGCGATGACGACCCGGATCGGCCAGGCCGTGATGCTGCTGCACGGTGGCGACCGCGAGGAGGCGCGCAACCGTTTCTCCGCGCTGTGGGCCGAGCTGGACCACGACCGCGACCACCTTCACCGCGTCACGGTGGCCCACTACATGGCCGACACCCAGGACGACCCGCAGGCCGAGCTCGCCTGGGACCTGCGCGCGCTCGGGGCGGCCGAGGCACTGGCCGGAGCCCGGGCGGGCTTCGGGGGCCACGAGATCGACGTTCGCGGCCTCTACCCCTCCCTGCACCTCAACCTGGCCGCCGACTACCTCAAGCTCGCCCAGCACACCGCCGCCCGCCGGGAGCTGGACCGCTGCCACGCCGTGCTGGACGCGCTGGGCGACGACGCGTACGGCAGCGGCGTCCGGGCCGCCGTCGGCCGCCTGGAGCTGCGGCTGGCCGAGGCGGGCGGGGATCCGCAGCGGCCGGACGGTCAGTCGCCGTAGGCGGAACGGCAGTGGTCCCCGACGCGGCTGCCCGACTCCCAGCCGCCGTACACCTCCCCGAGCCGGCAGACGTCCGTCCCCCTCGCGGCGGAGGCGACGGGATCGGGCAGCGCGGTGGGCGGCGGCCCGGCCGGGAACCCTCGCCCGGTGGGCGGGGCCGGGGCGGGAGGCGGGCCGGTCGGCCCGTGTCCGGCGTCGGCGTGCCCGTCCTGGGGTGCACCCTCCGTGATCTCCGCCGAGGTGGCGGACGGTCGGGGCCGGGGCGTGGTGAGCGCCTCGCGCGGTGTGGGCGCGGTGGACCCGGGCGGGGTGCTCTCCGGGCCGCCGCTGTGCCGGTCGGCGGCCGGTTCCGGGCGCTGCTCGGCGGGTACGGTGACGCAGCCGGAGGCCGAGGCCAGGGCCACGCCGGTCAGGAGAAGGGCACAGGAGGATCGTCGCACCGGACCCACTGTGCCGTAATCGGCGGCGTCCGGTAACTCCCCGTGAGGGTGATCCGGAGGTCGTGCCGACCGGTCGGGATGCCCATGCCGCCCCGCGCCTTCGCCGGGGCGCCGAACCGGCCGCCCCGGCCCCGGCGTATGCTGCCCGCGTGCCGACGGAGCGGCTGGCATGGCGGGCGAGGCGAGGAGACACGCGGTGAAGGTCGGCGTCATCGGGCTGGGAGACATCGCGCAGAAGGCCTACCTTCCCGTCATCGCCGCCCAGCCCGGGCTGGAACCGCACCTGCACACCCGGACCGCCGCCACCCTGCACCGCCTCGGCGAGACCCACCGGGTCCCCGAAGCCCACCGGCACGAGACGTTCGACGGGCTGCTCGCGGCCGGGCTGGACGCGGCGTTCGTCCACGCCCCGACCGCCGTCCACCCCGAGCTGGTCGGCAGGCTGCTCGCAGCGGACGTCCCCACCTACGTCGACAAGCCGCTGGCCTACGACCTCGCCGCGTCCGAGCACCTCGTGGACCTCGCGGAACAGCGCGGAGTCAGTCTCGCGGTCGGCTTCAACCGGCGCTTCGCCCCGGCCTACGCCCAGTGCCGCGAGCACCCGCGCGACCTGATCCTGATGCAGAAGAACCGGGTGGGCCTGCCCGAGGAACCCCGCTCCCTGGTCTACGATGACTTCATCCACGTCGTCGACACCCTGCGCTTCCTCGCCCCCGCCCCCCACGACCGGGTCGACGTCCGCGCCCGGGTCCGGGACGGGCTGCTGCACCACGTCGTCCTCCAGCTCTCCGGCGACACCTTCACCGCCGTGGGCATCATGAACCGGCTTTCCGGATCGGCGGAGGAGGTCCTGGAGGTGTCCGGCCAGGACACCAAGCGTGAGGTCCGCAACCTCGCCGAGGTCATCGACCACAAGGGCCAGCCCAGCGTCCGCCGCCGTGGTGACTGGGTACCGGTGGCCCGGCAGCGGGGCATCGAGCAGGCCGTCCTCTCCTTCCTCGACGCGGTACGGGGCGGCGTGACGCTCAGCGCCGCGGACGCCCTGCTCACCCACGAGCTGTGCGAGCGGATCATCACGGCCGTCCGGCAGCACGCCGACTGACCAGGACGACGGCGGCCGCACCGACCACGCCGAGCGACCCGAGCGCCACCCAGTCGCCCGCCCGGACGGAGAAGGTGCGGCCGGTCGCCAGCGGCACCGCGTACACGTGCGTCGCGCTGCGGTCCGACTCCAGCCGCGGTCCGACGCGTGCCCCGTCCGGGCCGTGGACCGCGGTGATGCCGGTCAGAGTCGCGTGCACCATCGGGCGCCCCGTCTCGGCCGCCCGCAGCGCGGCCAGCGACGCGTGCTGCCGGGGGGCCCAGGTCCCCTGGAAGCTGCTGGTGGCCGACTGCCCCACCAGTACCTGCGCACCCTCCCGCACCAGGTGCCGGCTCATGTCGGGGAAGGCCGTCTCGAAGCAGATCAGCGGGCCGACGCGGACGCCGCCCGCGCTCATCACCACCGGTTCCGTCCCGCGTACCCGGTCCACGTCGGCCGCACGTCCCACCTCGGTGGCCCAGCCCAGCACCGAACGCAGCGGAACGTACTCCCCGAACGGGACCAGCCGCATCTTGTCGTACCGGTCGCCGGACAGCCCTCCGGTGTCCACGAGCACGGAGCTCTTGACGATTCCCGGACCGTCCACCCGGCGGGCGTCCACGTTGACCAGGAGCGGTGCGTCGACGTCGGCGGAGACGGCGGCCAGCCGGTCCGTGAGGTCGTCGCGGGCCGACAGGTCGAAGCCCACGCTGCTCTCCGCCCACACCACGAGGTCCACGTCCCGGCCGGCCAGCGTCCGCGTCAGTTCCACCCCCCGGTCGAAGCGCGGACCCGGCTCGGAGAGTTCACCGGGCTGCACGACGGCCACCCGCACCGCACCGGTGGTCCGGGGTGGCTCCACCGCGAGCCACGCGCCGGCGATCACCAGCGCGCAGCATCCCAGCGCGGCGGCCGCGGTGCCCCGGACCGGACGCGGGGCGGTCCGGGCGAGCAGCGCGGCGATCCCGACGTTGACGGCCACGATCAGCCAACCGACCAGCCACACTCCGCCCAGCGACGCCAGCCGCAGCCCCGGCTCCCACGACCACTGGCTCGCTCCCAGCAGCCCCCACGGGCCGCCCGCGTACTCCCAGGAGCGGATCAGCTCCACCACGAGCCACGCCGACGGCAGCACCACGACGGCCGCCCCCGTCCGGCGGCGCCCGTCCGGGCCCGCGCCGCCCGCAGCAGAGCCCTCCACCCCGGTGCGGTCGGCGAGGAGCCGGTGGGCCAGCGCGCCCCAGGGCGCCCACAGCGCACCCAGCAGCGCCGCGAGGGGCAGGAGGAAGACGTGCAGATGGGGGGCCAGCCAGTGGTGCGTCGCCAGAACGAAGCCGGTGCCGCCGAGCCAGCCGAACCACGCGGCCCGCCGCCCGTCGGGCGCGGCCCGCAGGAGCAGCAGCCACGGGACGAGCGCGGCGAAGGCCAGCCACCACAGCGCGGGAGCCGGGAAGGCCAGCGCCGGCAGCGCGCCCGCGACCAGGGCCGCAGGGCTCCACCACCGTCGTGCGGGTGCACGTCGCATACCGTGCCTCCTACCGCGGCGGCCGGGGACCACTTCCAGTGTGCCCCGCCGGCCGCTCCCGCGATCAGTGGCTCGGGCCCCCGGCGTACGGATCCAGCACACCGACCCAGATGAGGACGAGCAGGACCGTGCCCAGCGCCACCCGGTAGATCACGAAGGGCAGGAAGCTACGGGTGGAGATGAACCGCATGAACCAGGCGATGACCGCGTAGCCGACCAGACCGCTGACGACGGTCGCCAGGATTGTGGGCCCCCAGGAGACGTGACCGCCCTCGGCACCGATCGCCGTCAGTTCCAGCGCGCCGGAGGCGAGTACCGCCGGTATGGCCAGGAGGAACGAGTACCGGGCCGCGGCCGCCCGGTTGTAGCCGAGGAAGAGGCCGCCCGTGATCGTCGAGCCCGACCGGGACATGCCGGGGATGAGGGCGAGGGCCTGACAGAAGCCGTACAGTATGCCGTCGCGCACCGTCAGGTGCTCCAGGTCCTTGAGCGGCTTCACGGCCCGGTGACGGCCACCGCCCCGCTCCGCCCGCTCGGCCGCCCGGGTCGCCATCCGGTCGGCGATGCCGAGCACGATCCCCAGGACGATCAGGCTGAACGCGATGAGCTGGAGGTTCCGGAACGGCCCCTCGATGTAGTCCTTGAGCGTCAGCCCCAGCACGCCGATCGGCAGACTGCCGACGATGACCAGCCAGCCGATGCGCGCGTCCAGGTCGCGCCGGGCCTCCTTGTCCACCACGGACCGCGACCACGCCCGCACGATGCGCACGATGTCCTTGCGGAAGTACACCAGCACGGCCACCTCGGTGCCGATCTGGGCGACCGCGGTGAACGCCGCGCCCGGGTCCGGCCAGCCGGCCGCGACGGCGGTCAGGCGCAGATGGGCGCTGGAGGAAATCGGCAGGAATTCCGTGAGCCCCTGGACGACCCCGAGGATGAATGATTCGAACCAGGTCATGTCGGGATGCGCTCGTCCTTGTACTCGAGGATGGATACGGGGGCGGATCTGTTCGTGGCGGAGGAGGGGACCGGGGGTGTGACCGGTCCGATGCTAGGTCGGGGCACGGCTCAGACGGCGGCACCCACCGGTTCGTACCCGCGTTCGTCCGGTCGTCCCCGGCGGAACCGGGTGAGGACGACGGCGGCGATCCCCATGACCCCCAGGAAGGCGGAGGCGGCCAGGAACTCCGGCGAGGTGGGGTCCGCGGCGCGGCTGCCCACCAGCGCGTAGGCGACGGTGCTGGGCAGGGCGCCCACGGCGGTGCCGGCCAGGATCGCCGTCCAGCTCATGCGGGAGACGGACGCCGCGTAGTTCGAGGCGGCGAAGGGCACCCCGGGCAGGAGCCGAAGGACCAGCACCGCGCGGAAGCCGTACCGGCTCAGCAGCCGGTCGCCCGCCGCCAGTCGGCGGCCCCGCAGCAGCGGGCGCAGGGCGTCCTGGCCCAGGAGCCGGCCCAGCCCGAACGCGAGTCCCGCTCCGAGGACCGTCCCCGCCAGCGCGGCGGCCGTGCCCGTCGCCGCGCCGAAGAGCACCCCGGCGGCCACGGTCAGCACCGGCCGGGGCACGAAGACCGCCGAGCCGACGCCGTGGAGCGCCACGAAGGCGGGCACGGCCAGCGCCGTCGGCAGGTGACCGGCCCACCCCGGCTCGGTGAGCAGTCGCGGGTCGAACAGGGTGGTGGCGGCGTAGAGGCCGGCGGCCAGGAGGACCGTGAGCAGGCCCAGCCGCAGCAGGCGGCCCCGGCCCGGCCGGGGGCCGTCCCGGACGACCGGCTCCGCACGCTCGGCGAGCGGCGGAGGGGGCGGGACGGAGGAAGTGGGCGCGGGCACCGGAGGAGGTTAACCGACGAAGGTGAAGCGCCGGCGGCGCAGCGGTGACGTGGGCACCAACGGCAGCCGTGTGCGAAGGCGCCGCCCCGCCTGAGACCCCGCCTCCGCGCCCCGCCTCCGGACGGCGCGGCCACCCCCGCACAATGGAGCGGTGAACGAGCCCCTCCCCGTCGTCCGGACCGTCGATCACGGCACCGCACGCCTCCTGCCCGACGTCGACCGGTCGCGGGCCTGGCTGCTCACCGTCGACGACGCCCCCCAGTCCTACGTCGACCTCGACGACACCGCGCACCTGGAGTTCGCGTACACGCGGCGCATCGCCCACGTGATCGACGCGGCCGGGCCGGCCGGGCCGCTGGACGTCCTCCACCTCGGGGGCGGTGGACTCACCCTGCCCCGCTACACCGCCTCCGCACGGCCCGGTTCGCGGCAGACGGTCGTGGAGGCGGACGAGGCCCTGCTCGCCCTCGTGCTGGAGCACCTCCCGCTGCCGCCCGGGAGCGGGACGCGGACGCGCGCGGCCGACGCCCGGCGGGCCCTGGAGGCGGCCCCGGCGGATTCCTACGACCTGATCGTCGCCGACGTCTTCGGCGGCTCGCGGATCCCCGCCCACCTGACGACCCGGGGTTGCGCCGAGGCGGCGGCGCGGGCCCTGCGCCCGCACGGTCTGCACGTGGTCAACATCGCCGACGGCGCGCCCTTCCCCTTCCTGCGCGCCCAGGCGGCGACGCTCGCCGCCGTCTTCGGCCAGGTGTGTCTGATGGCGGAGCCCGGAGTGCTACGGGGGCGCCGGTTCGGGAACGTCGTCCTGGTGGCCTCGGCCGCCGCGCTGCCGCTGGACGCGCTGAGCCGCGCGTGCGCGGGCGACCCGTTCCCGGCCCGCGTCGAGCACGGTGCGGCGCTGCGGCGGTTGGTGGGGGACGTTCGGCCGGTTCAGGACGCGGACGCCCTCCCGTCGCCGCCACCGCCACCGGGCTCCTTCAGCATCGGCTGAGCCGGGCCCGGGGTCGCCGGGGCCGGGGCCACCGAGAGGGTGGGGGCCGGTGCGCGCAGCCGCAGTCCCCGCACCTCGGGGACGCATAGGACGGCCGCCGTCAGCAGCACGACCACCGCTGAGACGCCCCACAGCGCGGTGTCCATCCCGACGGCCCCGGCGACGGGCCCCGCCAGCGCGGTGGCCACCGGAACCAGGGCGAGCGAGCCGAGCCAGTCGTAGGCCGCCACCCGGGAGAACTTCTCCTCGGGCACCTCCTGGTGCAGTGCCAGCATCCACGTGACGGAGAAGACCTCCACCGCCAGACCGCTGACGAACATCACCGCGCTCAGCGTCGGCGCGGTCACCGGCACGGCCAGCGCGGCGGACGGCAGGGCGAGCGGAAAGACGCACAGCGCCCCGGCGAGCAGCAGCCTGTGCGGCTTCCAGCGGGTCATCAGCACCGCGCCCAGCACCGTGCCCGCGCCGAACGCGGCGAGCGCCACGCCCCATGGGCCGGCACCGCCGAGACGGGCCTCGGCGATGAGCGGTCCGTACACGGCCTCGGCCGCGGCGATCATCGCGTTGACGACGGCGAACTGCAGCACGATCGCCCACAGCCAGCGCCGCCCGGTCACCTCGCGCCAGCCCTCGCGCAGGTCGTGCAGCAGGCCACCGGAGGGCGCACGCCGGGCCATGCCGCTGACGTCCAGGAACGCGCGCAGGGCACCGGCGACGGCGAAGGCCGCGGCGTCGACGGCGAGCACCCAGCCCGGCCCGACGGCGGCCACCAGGGCCCCGCCCAGCGCCGCACCCCCGATGGCCGCGCCGTTCATACCGATCCGGAAGACGGCGAAGGCCCGGCCGGCCTGCTCGCCCGTCACTGACGCGAGCACCATGCCCTCGGCCGCCGGGGCGAAGAACGCCTGCCCGGTGCCGCCGAGCGCGGCGAGTACGGCCATGTGCCAGATCCGTGCCTCGCCGCTGAGGACGAGGACGGCGAAGAGGGCCTGGGAGAGGCAGTTGAGGGTGTTCGCGGCGACCATGACCCGGTGGCGGGGGAGCCGGTCGGCCACCGCGCCGCCGATGAGGACGAAGACGACCAGCGGCACCGTGCGGGCGGCCGCCACGAGTCCCACGTCGGTCCCGGACCCGCCCGCCTGGAGCACCGCGAACGCGGCGGCGATGAGAGCCCCGGAGCCGCCGAGACCGGTGATCACGGCGGCTGCCGTGAGCAGCGTGTAGTTGCGGCCCGCCCAGGCGGGTTGTCGTCGGTGCCCCGGCCCCCGGGGCCGGGGCACCGACGAGGTCACTCCTGCTCGCCGTAGGGACGCAGGCTCGCGGTCATCTTGTCGATGGTCTCCTCGGGCACCTCGTCCTCCACACCGGTGTCGGTGATCAGGATCCACAGGCGCAGCTCACGGGAGGCGTCGAGCCACGAGACGGCGACGGCCTTTCCGTCGGCCTCGCACTTGTTGCCCTTCTTCACGCCGCTGACGGTGGCGGTGGCGATGTGGCCCTCGATGCCGTGCTCGCTCTTGAACGGCTTGGACTCGGTCCAGTCGAGCTTGTCCCGGTCCTCGCCGTGCCGGTAGTAGACGAAGTTCTGGGCGGCCGAGAGCGCGGCCTCGCTGGTGTTCTTCGCGCCCTGCGCGCCCTTGGTGCCCACGGCCGAGCGGGAGTAGGTGCCGCCGTCGGAGTCCTTGCACCACCCGTCCTTGTAGTAGGCCGGGGCGCTCATGGCCACCTCGGGGACGGGGAAGAGCGCGCCGTCCTCCTGCTCCTTCTCGCCCCAGCCGATGATGGTGGTCTTGCTGCCCAGCTCCCAGTCCTCCGGGACGTCGAAGGCGCTGTGGTGCTTGGGGTTGATGACGACCTGCCAGCCGGGCACCACCGGCTCGGGGTCCGGCTCGTCCTCACCGCTGCCGCGCGGACTGTCCGGGTCGCGCCGCGCGCCCTCCTCCTCGTCGTCGGCCTCCTCGGGCTCGTCGGAGGTCTCCTGCGAGGGGGTCGCGGTCGCGGAGGGTGTGTCACCGCCCTTCGCCGAGGCGTCCGGCTCCTCGTCCCCGCCCAGCAGCACGACACCCGCGACGACGGCGCCGGCGACGACGGCGAGGGACACCGCGATCGCGATCACGGTGTTCGCGCGCTTCTTCTTCCCGGGGTCCCCGGGCGGCGGGCCGCCGGGGACCCCGGGCGGGCTCCACTGTCCCTGACCCTGCCCCGCAGGCTGCTGGTAGGGATTCGGCTGCTGATAGCCGGGCTGCTGGTACGGGTTGGGTTGCTGATAACCCGGCTGCTGGTACGGGTTGGGTTCCTGCGGGTTCTGGCCGCCCCCGGGCTGCTGCTGTCCTGGCCACATGACGTGAACTCTACGAGTGGGCAGGGCCGCTCTCCAGGCCAGCCCCCGTTTTGATGCGGGCCCGGGACATCCGCAGCCGTTTCACGACGACCCGTACCCGGCGAAGCTACTCGCTGGTAATGTCTGGCCCATGTCTGAGAACCTGCCGTCGATCGGCGAGCTGATGGCGGCCTCCGTGCCGATGGTCCGCACCCTCAACCTGGAGTTCACCGAGGCCACGGCGGAGCGCGTGGTCGTCGGGCTGCCCGACCGGAGCGAGTACCACAACCACGTCGGCGGTCCGCACGCCGGCGCGATGTTCACGCTCGCCGAGTCCGCGAGCGGCGCCATCGTCATGGCCGCCTTCATGGACCAGCTCTCCCGCGCCGTGCCGTTGCCCGTCCGCTGCGAGACCACCTACAAGAAGCTGGCCAAGGGGCCGCTCACCGCGACCGCGAAGCTCGGCCGTCCGGTCGCCGACGTCGTCGCCGAACTGGACGCCGGACAGCGCCCGGAGTTCCCCGTGCACGTCGACATCACCCGGGAGGACGGCGCCGTCACCGGCGACATGACGATCGTGTGGACCCTGCGCCCCAACGACTGAGGCGCCCGGCCCGGCCCCCCGCGCGTCACATACGGTGCACGCAGGCGCGGCACGGAAGCGACGAGCGAGGAGTGGGCGATGACAGGAGCGTTGATCGCGGGTGTGGGCGGCAAACCGCCGAAGGTGGACCCCGGGGCCTACACGGCGCCGACGTCGGTCGTCGTCGGTGACGTCACGGTGGGCGCCGGGGCGAGCGTCTGGTACGGCGCCGTGCTGCGGGGTGACATGGGGTCGATCACCCTCGGCCCGGACAGCAACGTGCAGGACAACTGCACCGTGCACGTCGACCCGGGCTTCGACGTCACCGTCGGCGCGCGCGTGTCCGTCGGCCACAACGCGGTCCTGCACGGGTGCGCGGTCGAGGACGACGTCCTGGTCGGTATGGGTGCGACCGTGCTCAACGGCGCGGTGATCGGGGCCGGTTCGCTCGTCGCCGCGCAGGCCCTGGTGCCGCAGGGAATGCGGGTGCCGCCCCGTTCCCTGGTGGCGGGCGTCCCGGCCAGGGTGCGGCGCGAGCTGACGGACGAGGAGCTGGAGCACATCCGGCTCAACGCGGCCGCCTACCGCGACCTGGCGGAGCGGCACCGCGCCGCGGTCGGCACGGGGGAAGTGGGCTGACGTGCCGCGAGCCGTTCCCGCGCCCCTGCGCCGGGCGCTGACCCGTACGGCCTCCCGTGCGGTGCACCGTGCCTGGAGCTGGGCCCAGGAGGCCGGGGCCGTCACGCGCGAGCGGCCGGGCCCGCACGCGTTCCGGCGCATCGGCACGGGAACCCGGCTCGCGTTCCCGCAGGGCACGGTCTTCGGCGCGCCGTGGATCGAGCTCGGCGACCACTGCGTCGTGGGTGCCGAGGTGACGCTCACCGCCGGGATGATGCCCGGACTCGACCTCGGTCCCGATCCGGTGCTGACCCTCGGGGACGGCGTCGTCCTGGGCCGGGGGAGTCACGTCATCGCGCACAGTCGGGTGACGATCGGCACCGACGTGTTCTTCGGCCCCTACTGCTACGTGACCTCCACCAACCACTCCTACGACGACCCGCACGAGCCGGTCGGGAAGCAGTGGCCGCGCGCGGCGCCGGTGGAGATCGGGTCCGGCAGCTGGCTGGGCCACGGCGCCGTCGTGCTGCCCGGCGCCAGACTGGGCCGCAACGTCGTCGTGGCCGCCGCCTCGGTCGTGCGCGGCGACGTCCCGGACCACGCGGTCGTCGCCGGGGCACCGGCCCGGGTCGTCCGGCGCTGGGACGCCGACGGGGGCTGGCAGCCACCGCTGCGGACCCCGGCGCCCGTGCCCGTGCCCGAAGGAGTCACCTCCGAGCAGTTGCTGGCCCTCGCCGAGGGCGACGCCCTGGTGCCCGAGCCGGGCACGCTGGAGGAGCGCCCGGAGCGCTGACCGTGTCGAGGAGGTGCGCAGGCCCGATGGACATGCGGACGATGCGGATCGTGCTGACCGTGATCCTCGCCCTGCACGCGGTCGGGTTGCTGCTCCTGGCCCTGCGGCACCTGTGACGCCTCCCGCGCCTCCCGCCGTCGCCCGTCAGCCGGTGGCCAGCAGGAGCGTGCCCATGACGGCGAGGCCCACGCCGGCCGTCTGCACCGGGCGGAGCCGTTCGCTCAGCCAGCCGCGGGCGGCGAGCGCGGTGATGACCGGGTACAGCGAGGCGAGGACGGCCGCGATGGTGACGGGTCCGCTCTGCGCGGCGACCATGTACGTCCCGTTGGCCGCCACGTCGGCCAGGCCCACCAGTGCCAGTGCCGGCAGGGAGGCCCACAGCCCGGCCCGGCCGTCCGGCGGCAGCGCGGGGCGGCCCCGGCGCGTCTGCCGCAGCAGCGCCGCGCCGCCGACCGCGACGTTGCACAGCCGCTGGACGAACAGGGCGAGGAAGAGTCCGGTCATGGTGACGGAGGCGTGCTCGATGAGGGCCATCACCGCACCGATGCCGAGCGCGGCGAAGACGGTGAGGAGCAGCGTCCGGCGTGCCACCGGCGTGCCGCCGGTCCCCGGTCCGCAGGCCAGGACCACGCCGGTCACCGCCACGAGGATGCCGGCGGTCTGGGCGGCTCCCGGCCGTTCACCCAGGGCGAGGCCGACGCCCACGGGCACGGACACCGCGCCCAGGGCCGCGAGGGGGGAGACGACGCCCATGGGGCCCAGGGCCAGTGCCCGGTAGAACGCGAGAAGGCCGATCGGGCCGACGACACCGGCCGCGACGGCGAACCACAACTGGGAGCCGATCTCCTGCCAGCCGCTCGTGGCCACGACGATCGCCCCGAGCGCCACCGCCGCGAGGGACTGGGAGACCACGACGACGGTCAGCGCGGGCACGCGCCGCGTCAGCAGGCCGCCGCCGAAGTCGGCCAGCCCCCACATCAGGCTGGTCACCAGGGCGAACGCCACGGTCATCGCGCACCTCGCAGTACAGTGTGATGGACGTCGGAGTCCAGCACACAGTAGTGCAGTACATGCAACTGTTCAATTCAGAATAATGAACTCTCGGGAGGGGTTCCGCACGTGACCGACCTAGACCATCTCACCCAGTCGCTCGCCCGCAACCTCAAGCGCCTCCGGACCGAGCGGGGGTTCACCCTCGACGCGCTCGCCGCCCGCGCCGGCATCAGCCGGGGCATGCTCATCCAGATCGAGCAGGCCCGCACCAACCCCAGCGTCGGTACGGTCGTGAAGGTCGGCGACGCCCTCGGCGTGAGCATCACCACCCTCCTCGACTACGACCAGGCGCCGCAGGTGCGTCTCGTCCCCGCCGAACAGGCCGTGCGGCTGTGGTCGACGCCGGCGGGCAGCCACAGCACCCTCCTGGCCGGCGCCGAAGCGCCCGGTCCGCTGGAGCTGTGGAGCTGGGTGCTCATGCCGGGGGAGGGCAGCACCTCCGACCCGCATCCGGCCGGGACGACCGAACTGGTGCACGTCCGCACCGGCGTGCTCACCCTCACCGTCGACGGCACGGATCACGAGGTGCCCCCAGGCACCTCCGCCTCGTTCGAGTCCCACGTGCCGCACGGCTTCCGCAACGCCGGTGAGACGCCCGTCGAGATGACGATGGCCGTCTCCGTCCCCGCCCCGCGCTGACGCCGCCCGGGGCGCGGAGCCGGTTCACAGCCGGGGGATCTCGATGGCCGGGCACCGGTCCATGACCATCTCCACACCGGCGGCCCGGGTGCGCTCGTAGGCCGCCGGGTCGAGGACGCCCAGCTGGAACCACACCCCGCGCGCCCCGATCGCGACCGCGTCGTCCGCCACCGCTCCGGCCAGCGCGGAGTTCACGAAGACGTCCACGACGTCCACGGGGAAGGGGATGTCGGCCAGCGAGGCGTACCCGCGCTCCCCGTGCACCGTATCGGCCTTCGGGTGCACCGGCACGATCCGCTTGCCGTACCGCTGGAGCACCTCGGCGACCCCGTACGCGGCGCGGCCGGCGTTCTGCGAGAGCCCGACCACCGCCCAGGTGTCGCCCAGTTCGGTCAGCATACGGCGCACGGCACGGTCGGCCTCAGAAGGTTCCACGTTCATGACGGCGGCAACGGCGTCCGCCCCCGGCGCATTCCCGGCCCGGGGGAAGGGGCACGTAGGGTGGCCGCATGCAGGACCAGTACCTCACCGTCGCGGCCCCCGGCGTGCACGAGACGGAGGTCAACCGTTCCCGGTTCCTGTGCGCACTCGCCCCCGCCGCCACCGAGACCGAGGCGCAGGCGTTCGTCGCGGCGGTCCGCGCGGAGCACCCCACCGCCTCCCACCACTGCTGGGCCTACGTGCTCGGAGCGGACGGCGCGGCACAGCGGTCCAGCGACGACGGAGAGCCCGGCGGCACGGCGGGCGTACCGATGCTCCAGATGCTGCTCCGCCGGGAGGTCCGCTGCACGGTCGCCGTCGTCTCGCGCTGGTTCGGTGGCACCAAACTCGGTGCCGGCGGCCTCATCCGCGCCTACGGCGGCGCGGTCGGCGCGGCGCTCGACGCCGTCGGCACCGTGACGCGCAACCGGTTCCGCCTGGCCACCCTCACGGTGGGACACGACCGCGCGGGCCGACTGGAGAACGACCTGCGGGCCACCGGCCACCGCGTCCGGGACGTCCACTACGGCACGCGCGTCACCTTCGAGGTCGGGCTGCCCGCGGCGGACGTCGACGCCTTCAGCGCCTGGCTGGCCGACGCCACGGCCGGCACGGCCCGGCTGGACCTGCACGGAGACAGCTACGACACCTGACCCGGCGGCGTAGCCGGCCGGCTGACCGGCGCCGGGACGGTCGCCGTCCCCGGACTCCCGGAGACCCCGCCGGGCGCCGCGCTGTCAGAGCGGGGGCTTAGGGTCGGTGGCCATGCGACTGCTGCACACCTCCGACTGGCATCTGGGCCGCGGCCTGCACCGCGTCGGGCTCCTGGAGGCCCAGGCGGCCTTCGTCGAGCACCTGGTGACCACCGTGCGCGAGCAGCACGTCGACGCCGTCCTCGTCGCCGGTGACGTCTACGACCGCGCGGTGCCGCCGCTCGGCGCGGTGGCCCTCTTCGACGAGGCGCTCAACCGACTGGCCGCCCTCGGGGTGCCCACCGTGATGATCTCCGGCAACCACGACTCGGCGCGTCGGCTGGGCGTCGGCGCCGGGCTGCTCGCCCGCGCCGGGGTCCACCTGCGGACCGACGTCGCCGGCTGCGCCACCCCCGTCGTGCTGGACGACGCCCACGGCCCGGTGGCGTTCTACGGCCTGCCCTACCTCGAACCGGCGCTCGTGCGCGGGAGCCTGGGCGCCGAGCGCACGACCCACGCCGCCGTGCTGGACGCCGCCATGGTCAGGGTCCGTGCCGACCTCGCCGCCCGTCCCGAGGGCACCCGCTCCGTCGTGCTCGCCCACGCCTTCGTGACCGGCGGTCAGGCCTGCGACAGCGAACGGGACATCACGGTCGGGGGAGTGGCGTCCGTGCCCGCCGCCGTCTTCGAGGGCGTCGACTACGTGGCACTCGGCCACCTGCACGGCTGTCAGACCCTCACCCCCCGGCTGCGTTACTCCGGTTCCCCCCTCGCCTACTCCTTCTCCGAGGCCGACCACCGCAAGTCGATGTGGCTGATCGACCTCGACGGCGCGGGCGACGTGAGCGCCGAACGTCTCGACTGCCCCGTGCCCCGGCCGCTCGCCCGGCTGCGGGGCCACCTCGCGGACCTGCTGGCCGACGAGAGCCTGGACCGGCACACCGGTTCCTGGGTGGAGGCCACCCTCACCGACCCCGTGCGCCCCGCCGAGCCGATGGCCCGCCTGGCCGAGCGCTTCCCGCACGTCCTCAGCCTCGTGTTCGACCCGCAGGACACCGCCGAGGGGCCGGTCCGCAGCTACGCCCAGCGCCTGCGGGGCCGCAGCGACCGGGAGATCGCCGAGGACTTCGTCGCCCACGTCCGCGCCGGGCGCTGCCCCTCCGCCGAGGAGCGGGTGGTGCTGCGCGAAGCGTTCGACAGCGTCCGCGTCACCGACGCCCAGACCGAGAAGGACCTGATCCGTTGAGGCTGCACCGGCTGACCGTCACCGCCTTCGGACCCTTCGCCGGCACCCACCACGTCGACTTCGACGCGCTGTCCGGCGCCGGACTCTTCCTCCTGCACGGAGCCACCGGCGCCGGCAAGACCTCGGTTCTCGACGCCGTCTGCTACGCGCTCTACGGCGGAGTCCCCGGTGCCCGGCAGACGCAGGGCCACGGCGGGCTGCGCAGCAGCCACGCCCCGGCCGGTACGCCCACCGAGGTCACGCTGGAGTTCACGGTGGGGGAACGCCGGCTGCGCACGTCCCGCCGCCCCGAACACCGCCGCCGCAAGCACCGGGGCGAGGGGTTCACCACCGACAAGGCCCTCTCCCTCCTGCACGAGCACGACGCGGCGACCGGCCGGTGGCGCGCGCTCAGCCGCTCCCACCAGGAGATCGGCAAGGAGATCGTCGAGTTGCTCGGCATGAGCCGCGAGCAGTTCTGCCAGGTCGTGCTGCTGCCCCAGGGCGACTTCGCCCACTTCCTGCGCGCCAGGGCCGACGAGCGCGGGGCGCTGCTCGGCCGGCTCTTCGACACCGGCCGCTTCCGCGCCGTCGAGGCGCACCTCGCGGAGCGGCGGGCCACCGCCCAGCAGCGCCTGCGGGAAGCCGACGCGACGCTGCTGGCCCTCGCCCACCGCATGGCGCAGGTGGCCGAGGGGAACGGCGCCGACGAACCGCTCCCCGCCATGTCTCCGGGGGACGAAGGTCTCGCGGAGACCGTGCTCGCCTGGGCGGCCCTCGCCCGCAGCTCCGCGCGCGAGCGCCTCACCGGCACCGCGCTGGCTCTCCGGACGGCCGAGCGCCACCACCACGCGACCCACGAGCGCCTGGCCGCCGCGGAGGAGCTGGCACGCCTCCAGGAACGCCACCGGCAGGCCCGTGGCCGGGCCGAGGCACTGGCCCGGCAGGCGCCCGAGCGCGACGCCGTGCGACACCGGCTCGAACGCGCCCGCAGTGCCGAGTCCGTCCTGCCCGCGCTCGCCGCCCGCCGCGCCGCCGAGGCCGAGCACCGCCGTGCGGCGCGGGCCGAGCGGGAAGCCCGCACCCGGCTGCCGGAACAGCTCGGCCAGGCCACGGCCGAGCACCTCACCGCGACCGAACGCCGCACCCGTCAGCAGCTCGGGGCCCTGGACGCGGCCCGCCGGGCGGAGGCCCGCGCCGAGGCGCTCGGCCGCGAGCTGAGCGGCCTGGACCGGGACGCCGTCCACGACGAGGCGGTGGCCCGGGAGGCCGAGGACTGGCTGGCGGCCTGGCCCGCCCGGCACGCCGCCCACCAGCGGCGCGTCGACGACGCCCAGGCGGCGGCCACCCGCGCCGAACAGCTCGGCGCCCGGCTCGACCCCGCTCGCCGACGCCTGGACGCGGCCCGTACCCGGGAGCGGCTGGCGGGCGAGCTCACCGAGGCCACCGAGCGGGCACGGCGCGCGGCGGACGACTCGGCCGACGCCCGGCAGCGGTGGCTCGACCTCCGCGAGCGCCGGCTCGCGGGCATCGCCGCCGAACTGGCCGCCGCCCTGCGGCCCGGAGCCCCCTGCGCCGTCTGCGGCTCCGCGGAGCACCCCGCGCCCGCCGGGCCCACCGCCGACCACGTGGACGCGGCCGCCGAGGACGCGGCACTGGCGGCCCACCAGGGCGCCGAGGCCGCACGGGAGAAGGCCGCACGGGCCCGGCAGGCCGTCGAGGAAGCCCTCCGCCACGCGCGTGAGGAGTCCGGCGAGGACACGGTGGAGCACTGCGCCGCGCTCCTGGCCGGCCTGGAGGCCGACATCGGCACCGCCCGCCGCGAGGCCGCCGAGGCGCACACCCTGCGCGAACGACTCGCCCAGGCCGAGCGCGAGCACGAGCGCCGGCTCACCGAACGCCACGAGGCCGCCCGGCGCACCGCGGCCCGCACCTCCCGCCGTGAAGCCCTCCAGCACGAACTGCGCACGCAACGGGACGAGGTGCGGCAGGCACGCGGCGACGCCCCGAGCGTCGCCGACCGCGCCGCCCGCCTGGAGGGGCTCGCCGCAGCGCTCGCCGAGGCCGCCGAGGCCGCCCGCCGGGCCGAGGCCGCCGCACGTCACCTGAAGCAGGCCGACGCCGCGCTGGACGACGCCGCCTGGCGGGCCGGCTTCCCCGCGCCGCAGGCCGCGGCGGACGCCGTGCTGGAGGCGGAGGCCGCCCGCGCCCTGCAACGCAGGCTGGACGACTGGCAGACGGAGGAGGCCACCTGCGCCGCCGAACTGGCCGACCCGGCGCTCGGGGCCGCCGCGGAGGAGCCCCCCGCCGAGGTGGCCATAACCCGCCGGGCCGCCGAGGCCGCCGTCGACCGGCGCCGGGCCGCGGACGCCGCCGCCTCGGCCGCCCGCTCCCGGGTGACCGACCTCGACCGGCTCTCCGCACGGGCCGCCGAGGCCGTGCGGGCGCTCGGACCGCGCCGGGCCGAGCACGAACGCGTCACCCGCCTCGCGGGTCTGGCCGCCGGCACCTCCGCCGAGAACGAACGGCGGATGCGTCTGGAGACCTACGTCCTCGCGGCGCGGCTCGAACAGGTCGCCGCGGCCGCCAGCTCCCGGCTGCACCGCATGTCGTCCGGCCGGTACACGCTGCTGCACTCCGACGACCGCGCCGGGCGCGGCGCGCGCTCCGGGCTGGGACTGCACGTCGTCGACGCGTGGACCGGACAGGAACGGGACACGGCCAGCCTCTCCGGTGGTGAGACCTTCTTCGCCTCCCTGGCGCTGGCGCTGGGCCTCGCCGACGTCGTCGGCGACGAGGCGGGTGGCACCCGGCTGGACACGCTCTTCATCGACGAGGGCTTCGGCAGCCTCGACGAACAGACGCTGGACGAGGTGCTGGAGGTGCTGGACTCACTGCGCGAACGCGACCGCTGCGTGGGCATCGTCAGCCACGTGGCGGACCTGCGGACGCGCGTCCCCGCCCAGCTGGAGGTCGTCAAGCGCCGCTCGGGTTCGGTCCTGCGGCACCGCACGGACGGCGCCGGGCCACCGGTCGGCGGCTGACCGCAGGCCCCAGGGAGTACCCACGCACCGGGAGGGCCACCGGCTCACAGCCGGGCCAGCTCCACCGCCAGGTCGTCCAGCCCCAGGGAGCCCTGGCTCAGCGCGGCCATGTGCCAGGCCTTCGCGTCGAAGGCCGCTCCCGCACGGGCGCGCGCCGCGTCCCGGCCCGCCAGCCACACCCGCTCGCCGAGCTTGTAGCCGATCGCCTGCCCGGGCAGCCCGAGGTACCGCACCAGCTCGCTCTCGACCGACTCCTCGTGCTGCCCGGTGTGCCGGGCGAAGAACTCCTGCGCCGACGCCGGGGTCCAGACCTCGCCGGGCCGGAACGGGGAGTCGTCGGGAATGCGCATCTCCAGGTGCATGCCGATGTCGATGATCACCCGGATCGCCCGCATCATCTGGGCGTCGAGGTAGCCCAGCCGGCGCTCCGGGTCCGCCAGGAAGCCCAGTTCGTCCATGAGCCGCTCCGCGTACAGCGCCCACCCCTCCGCGTTCGCGCTCACCATGCCCACCGTCGTCTGGTAGCGGGAGAGGTGCTCGGCCCGGTGCACCCACTGCGCCAGTTGCAGGTGGTGTCCCGGTACTCCTTCGTGGTACCAGGTGCTGACGAGGTCGAACACGGGGAAGCGGTCGTGCCCCAGGGTCGGCAGCCAGGTGCGCCCGGGGCGGGTGAAGTCCAGCGAGGGCGACGTGTAGTAGGGCGCCGCGGCCCCGCCGGGAGGGGCGATCATGGACTCCACGCGCCGGACGGGCCCGGCCAGTTCGAAGTGTGTGCCGTCCAGGGCGTCGATGGCCTCGTCCATGAGGTCCTGCAGCCACCTGCGGGTCGTCTCGACGCCCTCGATCACCTGCCCGTGGGTCCGCAGGTGCCGCATGACCGCCCACGGGTCGGACGCGTCCGGGACGATCCGGACGGCCTCCTTGCGCATCTCCGCGTGCAGGCGGTGGAACTCCGACCAGCCGTAGGCGTAGGCCTCTTCCAGATCCAGGTCGGTCCCGTTCCAGTAGCGTGCCCAGCGGGCGTACCGCTCCCGTCCGACGATGTCGGGCGCGCCGACCACCGCGGGCCCGTAGTCCTCCCTGAGCCAGCCGCGCAGCTCCTCCAGCGCACCGGTGGCGGCCCGGGCCGCCGCGTCGAGCTCACCGCTCAGGGACTGCGGCCCCCTGGCCGCGAACGCCCCGAACCACCCACCGGAACCGGCCGTGCCGACCCACTCGGCCAGCTGGCCGACGACGGTGGTGACCTGACGCGGGCCGCCGGGCAGCCCGGCCGCCAGCCCGGCCGCCAAGGACTCCCGGTACCCCGCCAGGGCTGTGGGCACGGCCCGCAGCCGCTGGGCGACCGCGGCCCAGTCCTCCTCGTCCTCGGTCGGCATGATGGTGAAGGCCATGCGGGTCAGCTGCAACGGTGAGCTGAGGTTGCCGACGGCCCGCAGCGGCTCGCCCGCGTCCCGTACGGCCAGCTCGGCCGTGAGCCGTTCCCGGAGCAGTCGGGCACACCGCCGTTCCGCCGGGTCGGCGGCGTCCGGCAGGTCCGCGGCGTCGGCCAGCGAGGCGAGCGTCGCGCGCTGGAGGTCGGCGACGGCCCGCCCGCCGTCGGGGGAGAAGTCCGGGAGCCGCCCGGCGACCTCACGCACCCCCAGGTCCGTGCCGGCCACGGGGTCGAGCTGAACAAGGGCGTCGACGTAGGCGTCAGCGATCTGACGGGGGAGTGGGGCGGTACGCGTGGTCTCGGACATGCGACCCATCCTCGTACGGAACGATCCACGCCGTCACCAGGTTCACGAGCCAATCCGGCGCCCGTGTCCGGGGAACGATCAGTCCGCCGAACCGGGCCCGGGCTCCTGCGGCGGGAGCAGCGGCCCGCAGGACCAGTGCTGGAAGATCAGCCGCGTCTCGACCCGTGCCACCTCCTTGCGTGAGGTGAACTCGTCGAGCACGAGCCGCTGGAGGTCGGCCGTGCCGGTGACGGCCACGTGCACCAGGTAGTCGTCGGGCCCGGTCAGGTGGAACAGCGAACGGGACTCGGGCAGGGCACGGACGCGGTCCACGAAGGGGCCGATGAGGTCCCTGCGGTGGGGACGGACCTGCACCAGCAGGAGCGCCTCGACCGAGCGGCCGAGCTTCGCCGGGTCCAGACGCAGTTCGTGGCCCAGGATCAGCCCGCTGCGTCGCAGCCGCGTCACCCGGTCCAGACAGGTCGACGGGGCGAGTCCCACGGCGGCGGCGAGATCGCGGTACGTCGTCCGGGCATCGTTCTGAAGGAGCCGCAGAATCTCCAGATCGACCGGATCTAGTCGCACGGATTCGGTCATCGGCCGAACGTAGCACGGCACCTTTCCGCTACGGGCCGGTAGCTGTTCAGCATGCACGCATGGACACGACACCTTCCGCGTCGGGCACCCCCGACGCCCGGGCCCCGTACCGCACCACGGGGGCCCTGGCCACGCACGCCGTGCACGCCGGGCGCGAAGACCTCGCCGCCCTCGGCCTGCACGCCGCTCCGCTGGACCTGTCCACGACCTACCCCAGCTCCGACAGCCGGTCCGAGGGCCTGCGGCTGGACGAGTTCGCGGCCACGGGGGCACAGCTGGAGGGCCCGCCCGTGTACGCCCGGCTGGACAACCCCACCGTCGGCCGTTTCGAGCAGGCACTCGCCCGGCTGGAGGGCACCGAGTCGGCCGTCGCCTTCGCCAGTGGCATGGCCGCCCTCACGGCGGTCCTGCTCGCCCGTTCGGCCGCCGGGCTGCGCCACGTCGTCGCCGTCCGGCCGTTGTACGGCTGCAGCGACCACCTGCTGAGCGGCGGGCTGCTGGGCACCGAGGTCACCTGGACCGATCCGGAGGGCATCGCCGACGCCGTCCGCCCCGACACCGCGCTGGTCATGGTGGAGACACCGGCCAACCCCACGCTGGCCGAGGTGGACCTCGACGCGGTCGCACGCGCCTGCGGCCAGGTGCCGCTGCTCGTCGACAACACCTTCGCCACCCCCGTGCTCCAGCGCCCCCTGGAGCACGGGGCCCGGTTCGTGCTGCACAGCGCGACGAAGTACCTGGGAGGTCACGGGGACGTCCTCGGCGGCGTGGTCGCCTGCGACGAGGAGTTCGCCCGTGACCTGCGCCGCATCCGCTTCGCCACCGGCGGGGTGCTGCACCCGCTGGCGGGCTATCTGCTGCTGCGCGGGCTGTCCACCCTGCCCGTGCGGGTGAAGGAGCAGTCCGCGACGGCCGCGGAACTGGCCCGCCGCCTGGCCGCCGACCCCCGGGTCACCGCCGTCCACTACCCCCGGCTCGGTGGCGCGATGGTGGCCTTCGAGGTGCGCGACGATCCGCACGAGGTGATCTCCGGCGTACGTCTCATCACTCCGGCCGTCAGCCTCGGCAGTGTCGACACGCTCATCCAGCACCCCGGGTCGATCAGCCACCGCATCGTGGCAGCCGGGGACCGGGAGGCCGGTGGGATCAGCGAGAAGCTGCTGCGCATGTCCGTGGGCCTGGAGGACGTCGAGGACCTGTGGCAGGACCTCGACCTCGCGCTCAGCGGCCTTCGGCCCCGGCCGGAGCCGCGACGGGAGACAGCGGTGCGCTGATCACCATGGTGCCCTCCTCGATCTGGTAGTCGAGCGGCAGGCCGAGGCCGCGCATGGTCGCGACCATGCCGGTGTTGGCCGACCGCGTCACGGCGTAGACGCTCTCGTACCCGGCCTCGACCGCCATCCGCACCAGCCGGCCGAGCAGTTCGCCGCCGATCCCGCGGTGCTGCCAGTCGTCCTCGACGAGGAGGGCCACCTCGGCCTCGTCGCCGTCCCACAGCAGGTGCCCGAGGGCCACGAGCCGCCCGGACGCCGTCTCCACCGCGAGGGTCCGCCCGAAACGGGGTGACAGCAGGTGGGCCAGGTAGCGGTCGGCGTCACGCACCGGGCCGTGGTAGCGCAGCCGCAGCGTGTCCTCCGAGCAGCGCTCGTGCATCGCCACCGCTGCCTCCACATCGCCCGTGTCGGCCCGCCGGACGGTGATGGGGTTGCCCTCGGGGAGGGTCAGGAGGTCGCGGCGGCGCGGCACCCGCTGCCCGAGCTGCGCGTCCAGCTCCACCAGGGCCCGGGCTCGCGCGAACTCGGTCGGGGTGAACGGGAGCTGCGGTCGCTCCACCACGATGGCACCGCCCGACGGGTCGGGCAGCCGCAGCACCGTCTCCTCTAGGACCCCCTCCGGGGGGACCGGATCGCTCATCGGCTTCCCGCTCAGGGAGACGGCGGGGACCGAACGGATGGTGCAGCGGCCGAGCATCGCGCGCAGGGCCAGGGGGAGTTCGGCGGTGTCCAGCGCCGTGCGGGTGGCCACGGCCAGCACCCTGGTGGGCACGTCGACGAGTTCGTGGGTGTCCGCCCGCTCCAGCCAGGTGTCCCGCCCGCCGCCCGCCACCGCGAGGGCGACGAGGCGGTTCTTCTCCAGCGCCTCCGGGGCACGGAGCATGAACTCGTCCACGGTCGCCGATTCGCCCAACGGGTGTGTCTGCAGCGCCAGGATGTCGACCTCGGCCTCGGCGAGCGCGGCGCACAGGGCCGCGAGGGCCCCGGGGCGCTCGGGAACCGTCGTCCGCATCCGCCACAGCACCGGCGGGTGCGCGCTCGGGTGCGCGCCTCCCTCCGGCGCGGCGGCGGTGCCCGTATCCGGGGCCGCGCCGGGTGACCGTTCGGCCTGCCTTCGGCGCCGAGGCCACCACCCGGCGCGCCGGTGGTGCCCGCGCGGGGTGGCCGGGGCGGTGGGGACGTTCGACGCTTCAGACATGCGGTCATCCTCGGGCACGGGTGTTGCCTCGTCACGAACGCTCTGTGACCGGCGGGTTAAGGATGGTTCTGTCGGTTTGGCAGCCATTTCAGTCATTTCAGCCGTTCCGGTGTGGAGGCTCCGGGTGGCCGGTCGAGCCACCCGCGCGGGCCGGCGGTCCTGCCGCCTCGGCGTCTTCGTCAAACGCCCGGCGGCTCTCGTGGGTTCCCTCCGTGTCCGGCGTGGTCGGCCGTCCCGCTCCGCGGTCGAGCCGGGCCGCACGTGCGGGTGCACGCCCTGCGAACATCCGGCTCGTTGCCGAATCGTAATCCGCTCGAGGTGTGGAGGGAACAGCATCATCAGCCATGCCGTGGCCGATGATGACGCACTGTCAGTGATCGTGTACGCGCGCAGCTCGGCGCGTGCCCGGGTCGGCGCGTAGGTGTCGGGTCCGTGCGTGGCCGCAGTGCTGGTCGGCCGCGCGTCGCGGCGGCCCGGGGCCGCCGGGAGAATCACTCCCCGGGCCCATCGGCGGGTGCCCCTCAGGGGGCACGTGTGACCGCCGATCGGCGCAATCCGCCACGCTCACGGGCTCCCTGCGATATGCCGATTGCTCATTTCGAGTGAATATGCGGGCTGCTGCCTGTCCGGAACCGGACGGGGCACGAAGCAGACGTGACTCTCGGCAGTGGGCCGACGGCTCACTGCCACCTGCCTCCCCCTACCGAAGGAGAACTCTCATGCGACGCATGGCGAAGACCGCGGCACTGCTCGCGGCGGCCACCGCCGTCATCCTCACCGGCGCGGGCACCGCCTCCGCCGACGCCGGCGCCGAGGGTGCCGCCGTCGGCTCCCCGGGCGTCCTGTCCGGCAACGTCGTCCAGATCCCGGTGCACGTGCCGATCAACGTCTGCGGCAACAGCGTCGGCGTCATCGCCGCCCTCAACGGGGCGGCCGGCAATGTGTGCGTCAACGACTGAGTCGCACCGCGACCGCCGCGCCGGGGCTTCCCGTCACCGTCGGGGAGCCCCGGCGTCGCGCCCGGCCCCGTCCCTCACAGGCCGCCGGCGACCCGCAGTACGGCTCCCGTGGTGTAGGACGCCTCCGGTGACAGGAGCCACGCGACCGCTCCGGCGACCTCCTCGGGCTCCCCGGGCCGGCGCATGGGCACCCGCTCGGGATGTCGCCACGGCCGCCCGGCGTCGCCCATGGCCGCGTGGATGTCGGTCGTGATCATCCCCGGCTGCACCGCGTTGACGCGCACCCCCTCCTCGGCCAGTTCCTTCGACAGCCCCACCGTCAGGGCGTCGAGCGCGGCCTTGCTCGCCGCGTAGTGCACGTACTCGCCCGGTCCGCCCAGCGTCGCGGCCGCCGAGGAGACGTTGACGACGGCGCCGCCCCGGCCGCCGTGCCGCCGCGACATCGCCAGGGCCGCACGTCGGGCGCAGTACAGGGCGCCGAGCACGTTGACGTCGATGACGCGGCGCATGTCGGCGGTGGAGGTCTCGGTGAGGCGCCCCAGCGGTCCGGTGACGCCGGCGTTGTTGACCAGCCCCGTCACGGGCCCCAACTCCCGGGTCACCGTGCCGAACAGGACGTCGACCTGCGTCTCGTCGCTGGTGTCCACCCGCACCGCGACGGCCCGGGCGCCGGCCTCCCGGACCGCGGCCACCGTCCGCTCGGCTGCCTCGCGGTCCCGCACGTAGCCGACGCCGACATGGTGTCCGTCGGCGGCCAGCCTCCGCGCCACCGCCGCCCCGATCCCCCGGCTGCTCCCCGTGACCACGGTGACCCGCTGCGCCATGACGGCCCTTTCCCGGCCCGAGACGGGCCTCTTCCCGGGCCCGTGGGGCCCCTCCCGGCCCGAGGACCGTGCCACTCCTGACCGGCGACGCTATCCCACCCCGGCTCTCGGGCGGCGCGGAGGGCCGGGATTGGTCTTGACCAAGGCGGGGGGCGCCCGTAGTGTCACCAGGCATACGCAACAAGCTTTAATAAACAACCGCGTGAAAATCCCACGGGGACACGGCGATTGCGGAGGCCAGGGTGGGGACCACACAGGTGGACACGGTGCCGGAGCCGAAGTACTGGCACCTCAAGACAGTGCTGTCCGAAGCCCTCGACACCGAGTTCGCCGTGGGCCAGGTGCTGCCCAACGAGCGGGACCTGGCGGCCCGCTACGGAGTCGCCAGGGCGACGCTCCGGCAGGCCCTCGAACAGCTTGAGCTGGAAGGGCGGCTGCAGCGCCGGCGCGGTGTGGGCACTACCGTCGCGCCACCGCGCATGGGGGTGGACGTCGCCACCGATCCCGGTGGCTGGCCGGGTACCACCGAGGACGCCTGGCGGATCGAGGACTGCTCCTTCGCGGCACCGCCCACCGCCGTCGCCCGGCTGCTGACCGGGCATCCATCGGGACCGTGCCATGTGCTGCGACGCGTCCGCAGCGAACGCGGACAGCACGTGGCGACCGAGGTCCTCCACGTGCCGGCCGGTGTCACCGGAGAAGTGGCGGGTTCCGGCGCGGCCCGAGGCGGCGCCGTGCTGAGGGCCCTGCACCGTCTGGAACTCGACGGGCAGGACCGCTCGGTCGAGCTCGGTTCCGCGCGGGCGGACGACGCGCGCCGACTGGACCGGTTGCCCGGCTCCCCGGTGCTGGTCGTCACCACCCGCTACGTGGCCGGGGGGACGACGGTGGCCGTGGCGGTCGCCACGTACCGGGCCGACACCTGCCGACTCACCTTCGGCGACCTGCTGGGCGCCGACCTGCTGGCCGGCTGACCGCGCGTCACCCCGGGCGCGCGCCACGACCCTGCGGCCCGCGCGACCGGAAGGGCCGGGTGCGGCGTCACGCCGAAGCGGCCTCCACGGAGAACAACTGCTCCTCCACGTGGTTCAGCGCCACCCGCAACGCCCCGGTGGCCACCGCCGCCTCTCCGAGGACGGACAGCTCCACGCGCGGCGGGCGCAGGCAGTAGCGCTCCAGCTCCTTGCGCAGCGGCACCAGGACGCCGTCGAGTCCCGCCGCCCAACCGCCGATCACCACCAGCTCCGGGTCGAGGGCCAGTACGAGTGCCGCCACGTCGTGCACGAGCCGCCTGATGTACCGCTCCACGGCGAGCCGGGCCTGCTCGTCGCCGCTGCCCGCCGCGCGGAAGACCCGGGCCACGGCCGCCTCGTCCAGCGGATGAAGCGGCTCGCCGGTCGTCGACAACAGCCGTTCGGGGGAGGCCTCGCGGCCGAGGAGGTGCAGGGCGCCGATCTCCCCGGCCGCCCCTCCGAACCCCCGGTGCAGCCGCCCCCCGATCAGCGAACCGGCACCCGGACTGAGCCCGGCCAGCACCATGACCACGTCCTCGCAGCCCCGCGCGGCACCCTGCCAACGCTCGGCGAGCACCGCCGCGTTGGCGTCGTTCTCCACGATCACCGGGCAGCGGAAGGACCTCCGGAGCCGCTCGCCCAGCGGCAGTCCGGTCCACCCCGGCAGCGCCGTGCACAGCCGCAGGCTGCCGTCCCCGCTGACGATGCCCGGCGTCCCCACCCCGACGCAGCGCAGGGTGGAGCGGGCCACCTCGCTGCGGCGCAGCAGGTCGGAGACGGCGGCCCGGACACGTTCCAGCCGTTCACCGGCGGACGCCTCCTCGGTGGCGGTCCGCTCCGCCGTACCCACCGGACGTCCGGTCAGGTCGGACAGCACGGCCGAGACGCGGTGCGGCCCGATCTCGATGCCCAGCAGGTGGCCGGCCTCCGCGCGGAAGCGGAAGCGCCGGGCCGGCCTGCCCTGCCGCCGGGTGGCCGACACGCCGGCCGCCTCGGTGACCAGGCCGGCGCCGACGAGGCCGTCGACGACCCCCTCGACCGTGGGTCGGGACAGGCCCGTCGCGCCGACCAGGTCGGTCAGGGTCGGTGACTCCTGCGCACCCCGCAGGGCCCGCAGCACGACAGCGGAGTTGATCCTGCGCAGCAGGGACGGATCCCCACCGGTGAGCCTCCCCACAGTCCGCCTCCCAGCGCCGAGTCCGTGGCCCGGATGCTATCCGTTGCCGCAGCTCACGGCGACCGGGATCGGCGTGGGACCGTCCCGGCCGGCGGTCAGGGACGACGGACGAGCCGCCCGGCCACGAGATGGCCGAGGAAGAGGTAGACCACGGCGGCCAGGCCGTATCCGCAGACGACACGGGCCCATTCCGCGTCGAAGGTGAACAGGTCGTGGGACCAGCCCGCGAGCCACTGGGCCGCGTTCTGCACGAAATTGACCAGGTCGTTGGCCCGGTTGGCCTCGAGCAGGTACATCAGGATCCACAGGCCCAGCACAAAGGCGAAGAGATCTGCGACCAGTGCGATGATGCGTGCGGCGCTCAGGTACGTTCGTCGTGTGGACATGACAGCCTGCTTGCCACTCGCGGACGGCTGAAACCCGCCGGTTCCCCGGCGCTCAGAGAATGGCGCCCGGCGTGTAGGCAGCGGCCTCCGGGTGGGCCCGGGTGACCTCCTCGACGCGCGCGACGACGGCCGCGACCTGCTCGCCGGCCGCACCCGTGAACGCCAGCCGGTCCGCCATCAGCTCCGTGAGGCCCGCCCGGTCCAGCGGAATGCGCGCGTCGTCCGCGAGCCGGTCCAGCAGCTCGTTGCGCTCCCCGCCGGCTCGCAGCGCCAGAGCCGACGCCACGGCGTGCTCCTTGATCGCCTCGTGCGCCGTCTCCCGGCCCACCCCGGCCCGCACGGCCGCCATGAGCACCTTGGTCGTGGCCAGGAAGGGCAGGTACCGGTCCAGCTCCCGCGCGACGACGGCCGGAAAGGCGCCGAACTCGTCGAGCACGGTCAGGAACGTCTCCAGCATCCCGTCGAAGGCGAAGAAGGCGTCCGGCAGCGCGATCCGCCGCACGACCGAGCAGGACACGTCACCCTCGTTCCACTGGTCACCGGCCAGCTCAGCGGCCATCGACGCGTAGCCGCGCAGGACGACCGCCAGGCCGTTCACGCGCTCGCACGAGCGCGTGTTCATCTTGTGCGGCATCGCGGAGGAGCCGACCTGGCCCTCCTTGAAGCCCTCCGTCACCAGTTCCTGGCCCGCCATCAGCCGGATCGTCTTCGCCAGCGAGGACGGTGCCGAGGCGAGCTGGACCAGTGCGCTGACGACGTCGTGGTCCAGGGAACGGGGATAGACCTGCCCCACCGAGGTGAGGCTGCGCGCGAAGCCGAGGTGGGCCGCGACGCGCTCCTCCAGTTCGGACAGCTTCGCCGCGTCGCCGCCCAGCAGGTCCAGCATGTCCTGCGACGTACCGACGGGCCCCTTGACACCGCGCAGCGGGTAGCGGCCGAGCAGGTCCTCCAGTCGGGCGAAGGCGACGAGCAGTTCGTCGGCCGCCGACGCGAACCGCTTGCCGAGCGTGGTGGCCTGCGCCGCCACGTTGTGCGAACGCCCGGTCATGACCAGCGCCGCGTGCTGACCGGCGAGCGCGCCCAGCCGGGCCAGGAGCGCCACCGTGCGGTCGCGGACCAGCTCCAGCGACAACCGGATCTGGAGCTGCTCGACGTTCTCCGTGAGGTCGCGCGAGGTCATGCCCTTGTGCACCTGCTCGTGACCGGCCAGCGCGTTGAACTCCTCGATCCGCGCCTTCACGTCGTGCCGGGTCACCTGCTCGCGGCGGGCGATCGAGGCGAGGTCGACGTCCTCGAGGACCCGCTCGTAGTCCGCCGGCGCGCCGTCCGGGACGTCGATGCCCAGATCCTTCTGGGCCCGCAGCACGGCCAGCCACAGGCGGCGCTCCAAGGTCACCTTGTACTCCGGGGACCACAGGACGGCCAGCTCTGCGGAGGCGTAGCGGCCTGCGAGGACGTTCGGGATGCGCGGCTTGTCAGTCACGCTGCCGGATTCTACGGGGTGTCCTCGCAGGCCAACGGTGCCAGGTCGGGGCGCTTGGGCAGGAGACCGTCGCCGGAGGAGCGGCCGGTCAGCCGCCGCCCGATCCAGGGCGCGAGGTGCCGGCGCGCGAAGGTGAGGTCGGCCCGCCGCCGCACGAGCCATCCCGGTGGCGCCGCGTTCGGCAGGGGTGCGTCCCAGTCGTCCTCGGCCGGGTGGCCCAGCCGCTGCCAGACGGCCTCCGCCACCCGGTGGTGGCCCTCCGCCGTCAGATGCAGCCGGTCGTCCGCCCACAGCCGCGGATCGCTGAGCGTCCGCGCCCCGTACAGATCGACGACGAGTGCGCCGTGCCGGGAGCCGAGCTGGTCGACGAAGGCGAAGAGCTCCTCCATCCGGGTCCGGTAGCGCTCCAGCACGGGCCCCTGCCGCCCCGGGCTGCGCATGAGAACCAGGTGCTTGCAGGCGGGCGCGAGCCGCTCGACGGACTCCTCCAGCAGCCCGCACACCCGTCCCATGTCGCAGGACGGCCGCAGCACGTCGTTGAGCCCGCCCACCAGCGTGATGAGGTCGGCCTGCATCGCGGCGGCGAGCGGCACCTGGTCCGTGGCGATCTGCCCGATCAGCTTGCCCCGCACGGCGAGGTTGGCGTACCTGAACCCGTCGGTGCGCGCGGCCAGCCGGTCGGCGAGGCGGTCCGCCCAGCCCCGGTAGACGCCCCCGGGGCCGAGGTCCGACATGCCCTCGGTGAAGGAGTCGCCCAGGGCGACGAAGCTGCTGATCTGCGGTGCGGTCTCCATGGCGGCGCCATCGTACCCAGCGCCCGGCCCCCCTTCTGCGCGCGCCCGCCGGGCGCGGTGGCCTGGCGCGCGGATCCGGCCCCTCACCCCGCCACGTCACGCCCCATGAGCTCCCGCAGGACGTCCTCCAGCGTGATCAGTCCGACCGCCCGGCCGTCCTCGCCGATCACCGCCGCGAGGTGGGTGCCGCCGCCGCGCAGCGCACCCAGCACGTCGTCCAGCGGTGTGCCGGCCCGCACCCGGGCGATGGGCCGCAGGGCGGAGGGCGGGAAGGCGGCGTCGGGGGACGGGGCGTCCAGGGCGTCCTTCACGTGCAGGTAGCCCAGCGCCCGCCCGGAGTCGTCCACGACGGGGAAGCGTGAGTAGCCCGACGCGGCGCTCAGCCGCTCCAGTTCCTCGGCGGTGACCCCGCTCGGCGCGGTCACGACCCGGGCTTCGGGACGCACCACCTCGGCGACCGGACGGCGGCCGAGCTCCAGAGCGTCCCGCAGCCGTGCCGTCGCCCGGTCGCCCAGCAGTCCGGCCTCGCCCGAGTCGGCCACGATACGGGCGAGCTCGTCGTCGGAGAACGTCGACTCCACCTCGTTGCGCGGCTCCACGCGCAGGAGCTTCAGCAGCGTGTTGGCGAACGCGTTGATGGTGAACACCACCGGACGCAGGGCCCGCGTCAGCGCGGCCAGCGGCGGGCCCAGCACCAGCGCGGTGCGGACCGGCTCCGCCAGGGCGATGTTCTTCGGCACCATCTCGCCGAACAGCATGTGCACGTAGGTCGCCAGGGTCAGCGCGACGACGAACGAGATGGTGTGGGTCAGCGCTCCGGACAGTCCGGCGGCCTCGAAGGCCGGTTCGAGCAGGTGCTCGATCGCGGGCTCGGCGACGATGCCCAGGACCAGCGTCGTGAGCGTGATGCCCAGCTGGGCGGTGGCCATGAGCTGCGAGAGGTGTTCCAGCCCCCACAACACACTCCTGCTCCTACGGTCGCCCTCCTGGGCGCGTGGCTCGATCTGGCTGCGCCGGATGGAGATGAGGCTGAACTCGCCGCCGACGAAGAAGGCGTTGAGCAGGATCATGAGCGCTCCGACCAGGAGCTGCAGCAGCGTCATCCGCCGGCCTCCTCCGCCTCCGCGCGGCCGGGGCGGCGCGTCGTCATCCCGGCGGGGGCGTGCAGCCGGACGCGGGCGGCCCGCCGTCCCGTCGCGTCCGCCACCTCGATCCACCAGCCCGCCACCTCCACGCCGTCGTCCTCGGCCGGGATACGGCCCAGCTCCGTCGCGACGAGCCCGGCCAGCGTCTCGTAGGGCCCTTCGGGCAGGCGCAGCCCGATCTCCTCCACCTGGTCGGTGCGCGTCGCCCCGTCGGCGTCGTAGACGAGACGCCCCTCCGGGTCGGTCCCGGCCGCGGCCAGCTCCGGGGCGGCCAGCGGGTCGTGCTCGTCGCGCACCTCGCCGACGACCTCCTCCAGGATGTCCTCCAGCGTCAGGACGCCGGCCGTGCCGCCGTACTCGTCGATGACCACGGCGATGCTGCGCCGCTCCGATAGCTGGTCGAGCAGCTGGTCGGCGGGCAGCGTCTCGGGCACGAGCAGCGGTGCGGTGAGCAGCCCGTCCAGGTGCCGCTCCGTCCGCTCGGCGGGCGGCACGGCGAGGACGTCCTTGATGTGGACGACCCCCACGACGGTGTCGAGGTTCTCGCGGTAGACGGGGAAGCGGGACAGGCCGGTGGCGCGTGTGGCGGTGGCCACGTCGAGCGCCGTGGCGCGGACGTCCAGCGCGTGGACCCGCACGCGCGGCGTCATCACGTTCTCGGCGGTCAGGTCGGCGAGCCGCAGGGTGCGGACGAACAACTCCGCCGTGTCCGCCTCCAGCACTCCTTCCTTGGCCGAGTGCCGGGCCAGCGCGACCAGCTCCTGCGAGGACCGCGCCGAGGCCAGCTCCTCCGTCGGCTGCAGCCCCACCAGCCGCAGCGTCCGGTTCGCGGTGCTGTTCAGATGACGGATGAAGGGGCGGAAGGCGGCGGAGAACAGCCGCTGGAGGGGACCGACACGGCGGGCCATCGCCAGGGGCGCGGAGATCGCCCAGTTCTTCGGGACCAGTTCGCCCACGACCATCAGGACCACCGTCGACACGGCCGTGCCCAGTACCAGCGCCGTCGAGGAAGCGGCCCGCTCCGGAAGTCCCGCCGCCTCCACGGGCCCGGTGAGCAGGGCCGCGATCGACGGCTCGGCGAGCATGCCGATGAGCAGACTGGTCAGCGTGATGCCCAGCTGCGCGCCGGAGAGCTGGAAGGTCAGGGAGCGGACGGCCGCCAGCGCACCCGCCGCACCGGGCTCCCGCGCGGCGGCGGACCGTTCCAGCAGACCGCGTTCCACCGTGGTGAGGGAGAACTCGGCAGCGACGAAGACGCCGCAGGCCAGCGTCAGCAGAAAGGCCGCACCCAGAAGCAGGAGCTCGGTCATCGAGGCCTCCACGACCCCGGAACACCACGGGAGGGGCACCGTGCGCGGCCCGCTGGACCGGAAGGTTCGCCCATGGCCGGCGCTGCCCCCTTTCTCACCGTCGCGGGCAGGTTCTCCCAGCGTACGCAAGCTGTGCCGAACGGCATCCCGGGCCGTGGCGGAGGCGTCGCGGCCCGGAACGGCGTCCGCTCACAGGCGCTTGACCCCGCGGCTCCACCGCTGCTCGCGGGTGTGGCCGGCGGCGATCCAGGCCCCGTGGGCGGACGCGTCGCGGCCCCGGCCCACCGCACGCCGGTGAGGACGCCGCGCGGGGCCGCCCACGGCTCAGGGCCGCGCGTGCGGCGGCGCGAACCCCGTGCCGCCGAGCCCGGGCGCCAGCCAGCCGGGCGCGGCCGCCCGGAACCGTTCCGCGTCCAGGCCCCCCGCGCCGTGCGGTACCAGGCCCAGCAGGGGGGCGCCCGCCGACTCCGGCAGGTCCGTCAGGTTGCACAGCGCCGCCAGGTCCGGCTCGGCCGGCCAGGAGCCGACCACGACGCCGGGGAGGCACAGCCCCCGCGCGCGCAGGGCCTCGGCCGTCAGGGCCGTGGCGTTCAGTGTGCCCAGCCCGGCCGGGGCGACCGGCAGCACCGGGGCGTCCAGCAGGCGGGCCGCGTCCGCGAGCGTCCCACCCTCCTCGTCGAATCGCACGAGCAGGCCCCCGGCGCCCTCGACGAGCACCAGGTCGTGGTCGGCGGCCAGCTTCTCCGCCGCCTCGGCGACGTCCGCCGGGCGCACACCGGGCCGACCGCTCCGGCGCGCCGCCGTCTGCGGGGCCAGCGGTTCGGGGTAGCGGGCCAGCTCCAGGCCGGTCACCGACTCCCCGGCGAGCCGCCGCACCTCGGCGACGTCGCCGGGCTCCCCGGCCGCCACGCCGGTCTGGGCCGGCTTCAGCACCGCGACGCTCCGGCCGGCCGCGACCGCGCAGGCGGCCAAGGCGGCCACCGTCACCGTCTTGCCGATCTCGGTGCCCGTACCGGACACGAACAGGATGCTCATGTGCGGACCCCCGCCCGCGCCGCCGCGCACACGGCCGCACCGATGCGGGCGACGTCCTCGTCACCGGTGACGTAGGGCGGCATCGTGTAGACCATGTCGCGGAACGGCCGCAGCCAGACGCCGTGCCCGACCGCGGCCCGCGTCGCCGCCGCCACGTCCACCTCCCGGTCCAGCTGCACGACGCCGATCGCGCCCAGGACGCGCACGTCCCGCACGCCGGGCGCACCCTGGGCCGCCGCGAGTCCCTCCCGCAGCCCGGCACCGATGCGCTTCACCTCGCCGGCCCAGTCCTGGGAGAGCAGCAGGCCGATCGAGGCGTCGGCCACGGCGGCGGCCAGCGGGTTGGCCATGAAGGTCGGGCCGTGTGCCAGGACCGGCACCTCGCCCTCGGAGATGCCGCGCGCCACCTCGGTGGAGCACAGCGTCGCCGCCATCGTCAGGTAGCCGCCGGTCAGAGCCTTGCCGACACACAGCACGTCGGGGCTGATCCCGGCGTGCTCGGACGCGAAGAAGGTCCCCGTCCGGCCGAAGCCGGTGGCGATCTCGTCGAGGATCAGCAGCACGCCGTGCTCGTCGCACGCCTCGCGCAGCACGCGCAGGTACGCGGGGGAGTGGAAGCGCATCCCGCCCGCGCCCTGCACCACGGGTTCGACGATGACGGCCGCCAGCTCGTCCGCGTGCTCGGCCACCAGCGCACGCAGCCGCCCGGCGTACTCCGGGTCCGGGGCGGCGTCGAAACCGGGCGGCGGTGCCGGGGCGAAGACCTGCCGGGGCAGCACTCCCGACCACAGGTGGTGCATGCCGCCGTCCGGATCGCACACCGACATCGGCGTCCAGGTGTCCCCGTGGTAGCCGCCGCGCCAGGTCAGCAGCCGCTGCTTGGCGGGCCGCCCCACCGAGCGCCAGTACTGCAGGCACATCTTGACGGCCACCTCGACCGACACCGAGCCGGAGTCGGCCAGGAAGACATGCTCCAGCCCCTCCGGCGTGACGTCGACGAGCCGCTTCGCCAGCCGGACGGCGGGCTCGTGGGTGAGCCCGCCGAACATCACGTGACTGACCCGGTCCAACTGCCCACGGGCGGCCTCGTTGAGCACCGGGTGGTTGTATCCGTGGACGGCCGACCACCACGACGACATGCCGTCCACCAGCTCGCGGTGCCCGGCTACCGGCTCGGCCAGCCGCAGCCGCACCCCGGCCGCGGACTCGACGGCCAGCGGCGCCTCCCGGCCGGGCATCGGACCGTACGGGTGCCACACGTGCTGCCGGTCCAGTGCCAGCAGCCGGTCGGGGGTGAGCGGCTCAGGCATTGGGCGGCAGGTCGGTCCCGGCGCCCCGGCGCCGCACCGCCACCAGGTCGGTGCGCGCGTCACCGGCGACCGCCGCGGGAGTGGCCTCCGCCGCCACCGCGACCGCCTCGTCACCGGCCGCGGCGGCCCGCGCCGGCGGCTCCTCGGACGCCGGGTCGCCGCAGGGCGCGCACCCGCCGCCGGACCCGCAGCCGCCGGCCGCGAGCGCGTCGGCGCGGTGCTCGGGCAGCGTCGTGGTGCCGCTCCCCTCCACCTCGAAGCCCGCGTCCGCGATCATGTCGAGGTCGGCCTGGCCCGCCTGGCCCTCGCTGGTCAGGTAGTCGCCCAGGAAGATGGAGTTCGCCAGGTGGAGGGCGAGCGGCTGGAGCGACCGCAGGTGCACCTCACGTCCGGCGGCCAGCCGCACCTCGACGTCCGGGCACACGAACCGCACCATGGCCAGGATGCGCAGTACCCGCTGCGGCGTGAGGTGCCACTCCTTGGCCAGCGGCGTCCCCTCGAAGGGGATCAGGAAGTTCACCGGGACCGAGTCGGGGTCCAGCTCCCGCAGCGAGAAGACGACGTCCACCAGGTCGGCGTCGGTCTCGCCCATGCCCGCGATCAGCCCGGAACAGGCCGACAGGCCCGCGGCCTGCGCCTGCTGCACCGTGGAGACGCGGTCGGCGTACGTGTGGGTCGTGGTGATGTCCGCGTAGGTGGCCTCGGAGGTGTTGAGGTTGTGGTTGTAGGCGTCCGCGCCCGCCTCCCGCAGCCGGTCGGCCTGACCGTCGGAGAGCAGGCCCAGGCAGGCGCACACCTCCACGCCCTCGTGCTGCTCCTTGATGGCCGCGATCGTCTCCGACACCCGGTCCACGTCGCGGTCGGTGGGGCCGCGCCCACTGGCCACCAGGCACACCCGCTTGGCGCCCCCGGCGAGCCCCGCCCGCGCGGCGGCGGCGGCCTGGTCGGGCTTGAGCCAGGTGTACTTGAGGATCTCGGCCTTCGACCCGAGCCGCTGCGAGCAGTACGAGCAGTCCTCCGGGCACAGCCCCGACTTCAGGTTCACCAGATAGTTGAGCTTCACCCGCCGCCCGAACCAGTGGCGGCGGACCTTGCCCGCCGCGGCCACCACATCGAGCAGTTCGTCGTCTGAGGTCGCCAGCACGGCGAGCGCTTCCTCGCGCGTCGGCAGCTCGCGCCGCAGCCCCTTGTCCACCAGCGTGTTCAGCAGGTCCATGGCGCGCATCCTCGCTCACCGACAAGCCCCGGGCCAAGGCGGGATGACACAACAGCGGCCGATCGGGGTGTGTGGATTGCCACACGGTGCACCGGGCCCCGTCCGGTTAGGTTCGGGTGAACCGACGAACCGAGGAGCGCCCGACCATGGCTGAAGACCCTTTCGGCTGGCTCGACGTGGCACACGAGCGGCGCGGGAAGGCCGGTCTCGTCCGGCGGCTGCGCCCCCGCGCCGCCGACGACGCGCTGCTGGATCTGGCCGGGAACGACTATCTGGGACTCGCCCGGGACCCCCGCGTCACCACGGCCGCGGGCGAGGCGGCCCGCCGGTGGGGCGCGGGGGCCACGGGCTCCCGGCTCGTGACCGGATCGACCGGCCTGCACGCCGAGCTCGAGGCCGAACTGGCCGCCTTCTGCGGGTTCGAGTCCGCCCTCGTCCTGTCCTCGGGGTACGCGGCGAACCTCGCGGCCGTCACCGCCCTCGCGCCCCGGGAGGGGCGCGTCGTGTCCGACGCGGACAACCACGCCTCCCTCATCGACGGATGCCGGCTCGCCCGCGCCGAGACGGTCGTCGTCCCGCACGCCGACCCCGGTGCGACGGCGAAGGCGCTCGCCGGACACACGGGGCCGGCCCTGGCCGTCACGGACGCGGTGTTCTCCGTGGACGGCGACGCCGCCCCGCTCGGGGAGCTGCACCGCGCGTGCCGGGAGGCGGGCGCGGCGCTCCTCGTCGACGACGCGCACGGGCTCGGCGTCCTCGGCCGGGGAGGTCGGGGCACGCTCGACGCGGCGGGGCTCGCGGGCCGCGAGGACGTGGTCGCGACGGTCACCCTGTCGAAGTCGCTCGGGAGCCAGGGGGGAGCGGTCCTGGCCTCCGCACGGGTCGTCGAGCATCTGGTCAACACCGCGCGCACCTTCATCTTCGACACCGGGCTCGCACCCGCCGCCGCCGGCGCGGCGCTGGCGGCGCTGCGCGTCCTGCGGGCGGAGCCGGAGCGCGCCGAGCGGGTACGCCGCACCGCCCTCGCCCTGCATCGGGGCCTGACGTCGGCCGGTCTGGCGGCCGCCCGCCCGGACGCGGCGGTCGTCTCGGTCCGGGCACCCTCCCCGCAGGCCGCGCTGCGCTGGGCCGCGGACTGCCGGGCAGCCGGGCTGGCCGTCGGCTGCTTCCGCCCGCCCTCGGTGCCCGACGGCGTCTCCCGGCTCCGGCTCACCGCACGCGCCGACCTCACCGACGCCCAGGTGACCCGGGCGCTGCGCACGATCGTCTCGCTTGCCCCTCAGGGCGCCTGAGCGTCCTGCCGGGTGCGCGCGTGGGCTCGGCGCACCTGCCAGGGGAGCACGGCCCACAGTGCGACGCACGCCGTGAACGTCGCCGCACCGGCGACGATCCCGACGCCCCGCCCCAGCACGAAGTCGACGACGAGCAGGACGGCGCCGGTGAGGGACAGTCCGAGCACGGCGAGCCCTGCGGTCGCCAGCCGCGCGGAGACCTCCACGACCCGCCGTTTCGCCCCCCGGCGGAACAGCACCCGGTGCACGACGGCAGGCGTGGTGAACAGCAGGGCGCTCAGGGCGCTCAGCAGCAGCGTGGTGACGTACGTGCCGCGCTGGACGTCGTCGAGCTCCGGGAAGCGCGGGGTGAAGGCCAGGGTGAGCAGGAAGGCGAACAGGATCTGCACGCCGGTCTGGATCACGCGCAGCTCCTGCAGCAGTTCCGCGAAGTTGCGGTCGTCGCGCTCCAGCGGCGTCTCGTTGCGAGCCGGACGGTACGCCTCCATGCTCACCGAATGACCGTTGTGCGCCGCTTTACTCCTCCTGCTCCACCGGACGGCACCGGACGGCGCCACGGCCCGGCACCACGGCCTGTTTGAGGTCGCCGGTGCGGGGCCACGCTGCCGTCCCCGGGGTGCCACCCCGGCGTCACCGGGCCCCGGCGGCTGCCCGGTGGTGCCGCCGCCCGCCCAGCACCACGGCCGTGAGGCCGAGCAGGGCCCACGCGGACAGCACGAGGGTGGGAGCGGCGGCGGCGCTCCCGAAGTACGAGACCGACCGCAGCAGCGCACCGGAGGCACCCGGCGGGAGCAGCTGGCCGATCCACGCGACCGCTGAGGGCAGCAGCTCGGGCGCGGAGGTGACCCCGGAGAAGGGGTTGCCGAGCAGGACGAGGACGAAGGCAGCGAGGCCCAGGCCCCGGGGGCCCAGCACGGCGGCGGTGCCCGCCGCGGCGGCCGCGACGGCCAGGACCGTGAGCCCCAGCACCCCGGCCTCGGCCCACCAGTTCCCGGTCAGCACGCCGAGCCAGCTGTGCTGGACGGCGGCGGCCGTGAGCCCGACGAGGGCGGCGGCCGCCGCCAGTGCCCCGGCGGCGCGGCCCCCGGCGAGACCGAGCAGGGTGACGAGCGCGGCGGCGGCCACGCCGGCCAGGGCGAGCGGAAGGGCGCCCGCCGCGAAGGCCGCACCGCGCGGGTCCGTGTCCGGCAGGGGCACGACGTCCGTGGTCCGCACCGCGGTTCCCGGCGGCGCCTGCGCGGCGACCGTCCGCTCCAGCAGCTGCGCGACGGCGGGGCTCGCGGCCGAGGCGGTCAGGAGTTCCGTCCCGCGCGGGGACGCGATCAGGGCTCCGTAGACCTCGCGGTCCTCGACTGCGGCCCGCGCCGCGTCGGCGTCCTGGTAGCGGTGCACGTCGAAGGAGTCCTCGGCGGGGCCGGTGGTGAGCCGCTCCGCGACGGGAGCACCCGCCGGGGCGACGAGTCCGACCGGCAGGTCGCGGGGGGCCGTCCGGGCGGCCGGCCAGGCGAAGGCCCACAGGGCCAGCGCGGCGATCAAAGGGGCGGCGAGAAGGACGGCGACCAGGCGGCGCCGCGCGTCGCCCGGCCCCTTGCTGTCGTGGGCCGCCGCTTCGGTGGCCGCTGGGGGAGGAGTGGTGCGCGTCGTGGACATCGGCGGGCCTCCAAAAAGAAGGATCGTTCGTTTTGGTGCACCCAGCCTCGCGCCCGACTTTGCCTCTTGTCAAGAAGGAACGTTCGTTTTAGCGTGACTCCATGGCACGCGTCTCCCAGGAACACCTCACCGCCCGCCGGCGTCAGATTCTCGACGGCGCCCGCCGCTGCTTCACGCGCAACGGCTTCCACGCCACGTCCATGCAGGACGTCCTCCAGGAGACCGGCCTGTCCGCAGGCGCCGTCTACCGCTACTTCCGCAGCAAGGACGACCTCATCGCGGCCATCGCCTCGGAGGTGTTCGACGAGGTGGGCTCGGCGTTCGCCGACGCCGCCCGCTCCGAGGAGCCTCCGCTGCCCGACGTGCTGCTCCCCGCCGTCCTGTGCCGCGTCCTGGCCGGACCGTCGCAGGCCACCCCCGCGCTGGCCCTCCAGGTCTGGGCCGAGACGCTGCGCAACGAGGAGCTGGCGGCCCGGATGCGCGAGGGCTACGCGCGGGTGCTGGAGTCGTGGGTGCGCATCGTGCGCGGCTACCAGGAGCGGGGCCTCATGCGCGCGGACGTGCCCCCCGAGGACACGGCCCGCGTCCTCATCGGCGCGGCGCAGGGCTTTCTGGTCCAGCAGGCCCTCTTCGGCCCGCTGGACCCGCACCTGCTGCGCACCGGGCTGCGCGGTGTGATGGGCATGGAACCGCCCGCGCCCTGAGCCTCTTTCGGGGAGAGCGGCGTCCGCCCCGGTGCACGGCCCCGCACGCCGTCAGCGCGGATGCGGTGGCGGGCGCCCCTGGCGCGTGCCGCCCGTCGCCGTCAGGAGCCCCAGGGTCACCAGCCCGAGGACGATCCAGGCGAACCACACCCACCCGCTGCCGCCCAGCCCCACGGTGTACGCCGTGGCCAGCACCAGCGCACCGAGCGTCGTTCCCGCCATGACCTTCGTCGCGGTTGGCATCGCGCACCTCCTTGGCGGGCCGGCGGAGCCCGGAACCGAACACCCGGGCGCCTGCGGCGGCCCCGCCGCGTCCCGTCCCTCCATGGTCCCGTCGTGTGCGGGCGGGCGCACCCGGGCGGGGAGGAGCCCGTGCCCGGCCCCAGGGGCCGGCGCCTTGGGGGCTCAGCTCCGACCGGCGGTGCTCCGTGCCTGGAGCGAGGAGAGGTAGGCGTTGTACGCGGCCAGTTCCGCGTCCCCGTCCCGTTCGGCCGCCCGGTCCAGACGCCGTGCCTGGCGCTGCTCGGAGACGTACCACTGGTAGACGAGGGCGAGCAGCACCAGGACGGACGGGATCTCGCTGAACGCCCAGGCGATGCCGCCGGCCGCGTTCTGGTCGCCGAGTGCCGTCACCCCGAGCGAGGCCGGCGGATCGGCGTACGTCCCCACCATCGGTTCGCTGCCCATCATCAGGGCGATGCCGAAGAAGGCGTGGAACGGCATACCGGCGAAGAGCTCCAGCATGCGCATGATGTACCCCGGCCGGTGCGGTCCCGGGTCCACGCCCATGATCGGCCAGAAGAAGACCAGACCGACGGCCAGGAAGTGGACCATCATCCCCAGGTGCCCCGGCCGCGAGCTCATCAGCGCGTCGAACAGCGGAGTGAAGTACAGCCCGTACAGGCTGGCGATGAACAGCGGGATCGTGAACGCGGGGTGCGAGATCACCCGCACGTAGCGGCTGTGCAGGAGCCGGACGAGCAGTTCGCGCGGCCCGGTCCGGCCCCGGCCCGCCGCCGGCAGGGCCCGCAGCGCCAGCGTGACCGGCGCCCCGAGCAGCAGCAGGATCGGGGACAGCATGCTGATGACCATGTGCTGCACCATGTGCACGCTGAACAGCACCATGCCGTACTCGTTGAGCGCCGTGCACATCATCAGCGCGATCGTCAGCACGCCCGTGGTGAACGCGACGATCCGGCCGACCGGCCAGGCGTCACCGCGTCGCCGGAGCCGCACGACACCCCAGCCGTACAGCAGCAGTGCCACGACGCAGCCGGTCAGGAAGAAGGGCTCACCGGTGAACGCCAGTCCCCGCCCCAGCGTGAACGGCGCCAGGTCCATCGACACGCCGTGTTCGCCGTGATCCATCCGCAACGCTCCTGATTCGTACCGATCGCCCGCACCAGAGTAGAACCGCCCCCGGACGCGGCTGCGTCCGGGGGCGGCCGGGACCGGGGGAGCCGCGCCTCAGGCCGGCTGGGTCGCCGCCGCGATGCGCTCGGCGCGCAGCGCCTCGTACCAGCGGTCGTCGACCGGCGGCAGCGCGTTGACGTCCAGCGCCAGCTTGAGCAGCAGGTCGGCGATCAGCGGATTGCGGGCCAGCACGGGACCGTGCATGTAGGTACCGAAGACCGTGTCGTTCCAGGCGCCCTCGGTGCCGTCCCCGGTGCCGTTGCCGTTCCCGAAACGGACGCGGGCCAGCGGCCGGGCGGTCGGCCCGAGGTGGGTGATGCCCTGGTGGTTCTCGAAGCCGGTGAGCTGCGGCAGGCGCAGGTGCTCGTCCATGTCGGCCAGGACGTCGCCCACGCAGCGCACCCCCGTGCCGCGCACCGAGGTGACGTCCAGCAGGCCGAGCCCGGGCTGCCGCTCGCCCTGGTCGTTGACGAACTCGTGGCCGAGGATCTGGTAGCCGGCGCAGACGGAGAAGACGATCGCGCCGTTGTCCACGGCCCGCTGGAGGCCGCCGTCGCGCACCAGGCGCTCCGCCGCGAGGCGCTGCGGACGGTCCTCGCCGCCTCCGATCAGGTAGACGTCGCCCGAGGTGGGCACCGGCTGGTCGGAGCGGACGTCGATGCGGTCGACGTTCAGGCCCCGCTGGTGGGCCCGCCGCCCCACGACGAGGACGTTCCCCTGGTCCCCGTAGGTGCTCAGCAGGTCCGGGTACACCCACACGACGCGCAGGCTGCTGTCACTCATGCTCGAACTCCTCAACGGCGCCACGGTCAGTTGCCCACAGCGCGGCGCAGGTCCTGGAAGGCTGTGTAGTTGGCGATGGCCTCGATCCGGCCGGGCGGGCAGCGCCGCACGGCCTCCTCCGCGCTCTGGCACACCTGGAAGTCGACCCCGGCGACCTCCAGCCGCACCGCCAGGTCCAGCCTGCGGTCGCCGATGACGCAGATCGGGTGACCGGCCAGCCGTCCGTAGTCGACGTCCCACAGCCAGGAGGTGTCGGTGCCGTCGGCGCCTCGGGCGTTGACGGACAGGATCACCGGCGCGGGCGGCGGGTCGATGAGGGAGAACGTCTCCAGCCAGCCGGCGGGGTTCTTCGCCAGCAGCAGCCGTACCTCGCGGCCCTGGTAGGACACGACGTCGTAGCGGCCGGCCACGGCGGTCACCGCGAACATCCGCTCCAGGGCCGTCTGCGGCGGCACGCCGAACGCGGCGGCCACGGCGGCCGACGTCGTGGCGTTGGCGCGGTTGGCCCGGCCCGGGAGCTGCAGACGGATCGGCCAGGCGGACCCGTGCGGGTCCAGCACGTGGTCGCCGGAGAGCGCCCAGCTCGGCGTCGGCCGGCGGAATCCGCACTCGCCGCAGGCCCACTCGTCCCCGGGCCGCTGGAGGACACCGCCGCAGGAGGGGCACGACCACGCGTCGTCCTTCCACTCCTGCCCGGCGGCCACCCACACCACGTTGGCCGAGGAGGACGCCGCCCACACCACCAGCGGGTCGTCGGCGTTCGCCACGATCAGGGCCTTCGTCCCGGCCAGGCCCTCGCGCCAGCGCTCGGCCAGCATCCGCGTCTCGGCCGCACGGTCGAGCTGGTCGCGGGAGAGGTTGAGCAGGGCGATGGCCTTCGGCGTCACGTCCCGGGCGACGGTCGAGAGGTACTTCTCGTCCACCTCGATGACGCCGTAGCGGGCCCGGGAACCGCCCGCCAGCGCGGAGGTGATACCGGCCGGCATGTTCGCGCCGAGCGCGTTGGACACGACGTCGTCCGGCTCGGACCGGAGCGCCTCGGCGATGAGCCGCGTCGTGGTCGTCTTGCCGTTGGTCGCGGAGACGAGGACGACGTCCAGGTGCCCGGCCAGCCGCGCCAGCAGGTCGGGGTCGAGTTTCAGCGCCACCCGGCCGCCGATGACTGATCCGCTGCCGCGGCCCGCCGCCCGCGACACCGCCGCAGCGGCCCTGCCCGCGCTCACCGCCAGTTTGGCGCGCGGTGACAGCGGCTCCGAGTTGCCCGACATCGTCGTTGATCCTCCTTGCGCTTCGGTCACACTGCACCCTATCGAGATCCGGCCGCTTCGCCCTCACCGCACCGCTGGCGACCGCGGCGGCGCCGTAGGCTGACGCCCATGCAACGCCGCGCCATCCCCGGCAGTTCCGGACGCGTCCGTCCCGTCACCCTCTTCGGCTCTCCGGTCCTGCACCGCCCGTGCGAGGAGGTCACGGCGTTCGACCGACCGCTGGCGGGCCTGGTCGAGGACCTGTTCGCCTCCATGTACGCCGCCCGGGGCGTGGGGCTGGCGGCCAACCAGATCGGCACGCCGCTGCGCGTCTTCGTCTACGACTGCCCCGACGACGAGGACCGGCGGCACGTGGGGCACGTCGTGAACCCGCGCCTGGTGCGGGCGGAGGGCGTCACGGTGCGCGGTCCGGAGGGATGCCTGTCGCTGCCGGGCCTGGAGGCACGGACGGCGCGCGCCGACCGCGTCCTGGTCACGGGGCGGCGCGTCGACGGGAGCCCCGTGCGCGTGGTCGGTTCCGGGTTCTTCGCCCGCTGCCTCCAGCACGAGTGCGACCACCTGGACGGAACCGTCTACCCGGACCGGCTCGCCGGGCTGCGCCGGCGCCGGCTGCTGCGGGCCGTCCGCCGTACCGACTGGGGCCGTGACGTGCCCGCCGCCGCGCGGGTCGCGGGCTGAGGCGGACCCGGCGCCACGGGGTTCAGAAGACCCGGCCGCCGGCCCGGTCACCGGCCGCGGCGAGCCGGCCCCACAGCAGATCGGCCAGATGCTGCACCAGCTGGGCCCGGGAACACGGCCGGTCGGCCAGCCACCAGTCACCGGCGGCGTGCATCATGCCGACGATGCCGTGACCCCACACCCGGGCCAGCTCGGCCGCGTCGGGGCCCAGGTCGACCCGCTCGGCGATCACCTCGGCGAGCTCCTCGCCGAGGCGCCGCAGGAGCGGTGCGGTCTGCTGCCCCGCGGCGAACCCCTCCTCGCCGCGCGGGCCGCCGTCGGCGGGGTGCATGAGGAAGCGGTAGACCTGGGGCCGGGCCTCGATGGCGGCCAGATAGGTGTCCAGGGTCGCCTCGACGCGCTCCCGCCGCCCGGCCGGGGCGTCGAGTGCGGCGCGCAGCGAGTCCAGCAGGGCGTCGGTGTGGCGGACGGCGAGGGCGCGGTACAGGCCGCCCTTGTCCCCGAAGTGGCGGTAGAGGATCGGCTTGGTGATGCCGGCCTCGGCGGCGATGGCGTTCATGGACGCCTCCGGCCCTTCCCGCATCACGACGCGGTTGGCCGCCTCCAGCAGCTCCTCGCGTCTGCGTTCGGTGGCGGTGCCCCGCCGTTCCCCGTGGTCCGTGCTCTCCATGGCGTCACTCCCCGCCCGTGCCCTGCGCTGCCCGCGCAACGTAACACCCCGCCGGGTGGGGAACGCGGCGGCTGAGGGAGGTTGACAGACCTTACCGACGAGTAACAGACTGAGTTACTGAAAGTAACACTCGCTGGAGGCCCGCCATGACGGAGTTCGCGCTCGACCTCAACGACGACCAGAAGGCAGTGAAGGAGTGGATCCACGGCTTCGCCGCCGACGTCATGCGCCCGGCCGCGGCCGAGTGGGACGCACGCGAGGAGACGCCCTGGCCGATCATCCAGGAGGCGGCCAAGATCGGACTCTACTCGCTCGACTTCTACGCCCAGCAGTTCTTCGACCCCACCGGCCTCGGCATACCCATGACCATGGAGGAGCTGTTCTGGGGGGACGCCGGCATCGGCCTGTCCATCGTCGGTACCGGCCTGGCCGCCGTGGGCGTCATGGCCAACGGCACCGAGGAGCAGATCGGCACCTGGATCCCGCAGATGTACGGGGACGCCGACGACGTCAAGGTCGCCGGCTTCTGCTCGTCCGAGCCCGACGCGGGCTCGGACGTCGCCTCCATGCGCACCCGCGCCGTGTACGACGAGGCCAAGGACGAGTGGGTCCTCAACGGCACCAAGACCTGGGTGACCAACGGCGGCATCGCGAACGTGCACGTCGTCGTCGCCGTCGTCGACCCGGAGCTGGGCTCCAAGGGGCACGCGTCCTTCATCGTCCCGCCCCACACCCCCGGCCTCTCCCAGGGGCAGAAGTTCCTCAAGCACGGCATCCGGGCCTCGCACACCGCCGAGGTGGTGCTCGACGACGTCCGCGTGCCCGGCGGCTGCCTGCTGGGCGGCAAGGAGAAGCTGGACGAGCGGCTGGCCCGTGCCAGGGAACGCGCGGCGAGCGGCGGTGAGCGGGTGAAGAACGCCGCGATGGCGACCTTCGAGGCCTCCCGTCCGGCCGTGGGCGCCATGGCCGTCGGTACCGCGCGCGCGGCCTACGAGGTGGCCTTGGACTACGCCAGGACGCGGGAGCAGTTCGGCCGCCCGATCATCGACAACCAGGGCGTCGCCTTCCAGCTGGCCGACATGCGCACCCAGATCGACGCCGCTCGCCTCCTGGTGTGGCGCGCCTCGTGGATGGCCACGACCGGCAAGTCCTTCGAGGCCGCCGAGGGATCGATGTCCAAGCTGTACGCCAGTGAGGTGGCCAAGTCGGTGACGGCCCAGGCCATCCAGATCCTCGGCGGCAACGGCTACACCCGCGAGTACCCCGTCGAGCGGATGCACCGCGACGCCGCCATCTACACCATCTTCGAGGGCACCAGCGAGATCCAGCGGCTGGTGATCTCCCGGACGGTCTCCGGCATGCCGATCCGCTGACCCCACGGCACGCCCACGGGCCGTGGCACCCGACGCCCCCGGCCCCGCCCGCGCGCAAGCGTCCGGGCGGGGCCGGAGGCGTCGCGATGAGTTCCGGCCGCGCGAACCGTCGGTACGGGGTGAACAGCAGTCACGAGCCCAGGAGCCTTCAATGCCCCGCATGACCGACCTCGGACCGGCCGCCTCCAGCGTGGAGACGCTGCTGCCCGCTGTCGACGACACCCGGCTCGGCGCCCCCACGCCCTGCCGCGACTACGCGGTCTCCGCGCTCCTCCAGCACCTGGTGGAGCTGACGGAAGCCTTTCGCGACGCCGCCGACAAGCGCTTCACCCCCCTCACCGACTCCGGCCCGGACCCGCTGGCGACGCCGCTCGCCGCCGACTGGCGCGTCCGGCTGCCGCGGCAGCTGCGGGACCTGGCGGCGGCGTTCCGCCACCCCGCGGCGTGGGAGGGCCGAACCCGGGCCGGTGGCGTGGAGCTGACGGGTGAGGAGGCCGGATACGTGGCACTGGGCGAGCTGGTTCTGCACGGCTGGGACCTGGCGGTGGCCACCGGACAGCCCTACCCGGCCGACCCGGACGCCGTGGCGGCCTCGGTCGGCCTGCTGGAGTCGTTCGGTCCCGGAACCGAGGGCGGCCCCTTCGGCCCGCCCGTACCCGTGCCGGACGGTGCCTCTCCGCTGGAGCGTGCCGTCGCCCTCAGCGGTCGCGACCCCCACTGGGCCCCGGCGGACCGCTGAGCCGCGCGGCGGGGGAGCGGGTGCTCCGGGCCGTGCCGGAGCACCCACTCGGTCCTCACACGCCCGCGGGCGCCCGGGCCGGCCCGTCGTCCTGAGCGGGGAGGTCCTTCCCCGTTTCGGCCGGGGGCCGCGTCCCGTGTCCGTCGTCCATCAGCGTCCGCTCGTCGAACGGCACCCGCCCCGCCAGGACCTCGGCGGCCCGCTCCTTGTCGATCTCCTTCGTCCACGTGCCGACCAGGACCGTCGCCACCGCGTTCCCGGCGAAGTTCGTCAGCGCCCGTGCCTCGCTCATGAAGCGGTCGATCCCGACGATCAGCCCGACGCCGTCGACGAGTTCGGGCCGGTGGGACTGGAGACCACCCGCCAGCGTGGCCAGACCGGCCCCGGTCACCCCGGCCGCGCCCTTCGAGGCGACGACCATGAAGACGAGCAGCGAGACCTGCTGGCCGACGGACAGGGGCTCGCCCATCGCCTCGGCGATGAACAGCGACGCCATGGTGAGGTAGATCGCCGTGCCGTCCAGGTTGAACGAGTACCCCGTCGGCACCGTGATCCCCACGACCGGCTTGCTGACGCCCAGGTGCTCCATCTTCGCGATCAGCCTCGGAAGGGCGGACTCCGAGGAGGAGGTGGAGAGGATCAGCAGGAACTCCCGCCCCAGGTACTTCAGCAGCGAGAAGATGCCGACACCGGCGACGATCCGCAGCAGCGCGCCCAGGACCCCGAAGACGAACAGCACGCAGGTCGCGTAGAACCCGATCATGATGACGGCCAGTGAGGTGAGCGCGTCCACCCCCGTCTCGCCGACGACGGCCGCGATGGCGCCGAACGCGCCGACCGGCGCCAGCCACATGATCATCGCCAGCACCCGGAACACCAGCCGCTGGAGATGGCCGATGCCCCGCAGTACCGGCTCCCCGGCCGCGCCCATGGCCTGCAGGGCGAAACCCACGAGCAGGGCCACCAGCAGGGCCTGGAGCACCTCCCCGCCGGTCAGCGCGGAGACCAGGGTGGTCGGAATGACGCCCAGCAGGAACTCCGTGGTCGACTCCGCCGCTCCGCCGGCCTGCTCGGCGCCGGCGCCTCGCGTCTCCGCCGTGAGCCGGAGCCCGGAACCGGGGTCGAGCAGGTTGCCGACCAGCAGGCCGATGGCCAGGGCGACGGTCGACATGGCGAGGAAGTAGCCGAGCGCCAGGCCGCCCACCGCTCCGACCTTGGCGGCCTTGCGGACGGACCCGATGCCCAGCACGATCGTGCAGAAGATCACCGGGGAGATCATCATCTTGATCAGGTCCACGAAACCGGACCCGAGGGGCTTCAGGGTGACGGCCACGCCCGGTGCCGCGAGCCCCAGGGCGATGCCCACGACCACCGCGGCGATGACCGCGATGTAGAGGTAGTGCGTGCGGTCGCGGCGTCGTCGTGGAGCCCGGCCCTTCTCCTGCTTCGGTGCTGGCGGCGAGGTCTGCCCAGCCACGCTGTTCTCCCTTCCCCGGGGGCGGCACGTGCGGCTCACGGCCGGAATGTCCGGCCACTCTCCACCGGGGTGTGACAGCGGTCACCCTTGCGTTCATTTCGTTCACGAAGGCCCCGGAGCCGAACCGCACACGGCGGCGGCCGGCACCCCCCCGTGCCGTCCGCCGCCGTCCGCCTCACACCGCAGGACTCAGGGCGCCCGCCTGCTCCGCACCCGCCGGGCGCCCAGCACCCCGCCGCGCTGCAGGACGGCCTTGACGACCGCGAAGATCGCGCCGTGCACGGCGGCCGCCATCAGCACCTCGCGCCAGCTCCGCTCGATGTCCGTGGCGTCGGGGGTGTCCTCCTGGTGGGCGACGACCTTCCACACCCGTTTGAAGATCGCGCCGGCCACGACGCCGCCCACCAGGCCGACCGACAGAGTGCCGGCCTTGTTCAGGATCGCGGACATCCCGTTCACCCCCACCCGTGTCGCTTGCGCAGCACAAGGGCCGTCGCGACCAGCACGGTCACCACCGCACCCGCGGCGACCAGCGGCACACGGTTGCGCCGGCCACCGGCGCGCGCCGTCCGCGCCACGTGGTGGGCCTGCTCGCGCGCGTCGGCCGCCCTGCGCCGGGCCTGGGCCTTCACGTCCGCCTTGGCCGCCAGCGCGGCGACCGTGTCACCGAGCTCGGCGCGGGTGTCCTTGACCTGCTCGCGCAGGACCTGCGGATCCCTGGAGGTCTCCGCCTCGAAGTCACGGCTCATCGGTGGGCCCTCCCCTTGATCTCGGCGATGTCGGCCTTCACACTGCCGATCGCCTGCTGGGGCGCGGCCGGTGTGGCGCTGCGCAGTTCCTTCTTGCCCACGAGAGCCAGGATCCCGGTGATGACCAGCAGCACACCACCGATGATCAACGCCGACGCCCACACCGGGAGGACCAGCGCGAGCGCCGCGATGGCACCCGCGATCAGCGCCTGCACGGCCAGGAAGCCCGTCAGGGCCGCGCCGCCGAACATGCCGCCGCCGATGCCCGCGTGTTTGCCCTTCTGCGCCAGCTCCGCCTGGGCCAGCCGCATCTCGCGGCGCACCAGCTCCGAGAGCTGGGCCGACGCCCGCTCGACCAGCTCGCCCACCGAGGCCTCGTGCGCGTCGGCCGGCCGGCGGCGCACAGATCCGATCATGCCGTCCACCTCGCTTTCTGCTTGGGGGGCACCGAGTTACCCGTGCGGTGCCCGCTTACGCCCGCCGCAGCGCGAACGGCCGCGGCGGGGTCACCCGTTCGGACGTCAGTCGCGCAGCCTGAGCCGCACCGAACCGTCGAGCACGCGGGTCTCGAACGCCGGCTGCGCGGCGGTGGCCGGGCCGTGCACGTTCCACCCGTCGGAGAGCCGGAACACACTCCCGTGCCAGGGGCACTTCAGGCAGCCGTCCGTCAGATGGCCCTGGGACAGCGGGCCGCCCAGGTGACTGCACTGCTCGACCAGCGCGTACACGCGGTCGTCGGCCCGGCGGACCACCACCACGGGCACACCGTCGACACCGCGCCGGACGGGCTCGTCCACCGGGAAGTCCGCCAGCGGCCCGACGTCGTGCCACCGCGAACCGATCCGCGCCGCGAGCCCCTCGGCGTGGTTGGCGCCGACGGCCTGTCGGTAGGCCAGGTGACCGCCCAGCGCCCCTCCCGCCGAGACCAGGGCCAGTCCGGCGAAGCCCAGCGCCCGTCCGAGTCCGTGCCGTCCGGCGATCCGGGCGGCCAACGAACCGGAGTACAGCCAGATCGCGCCCGCGGTGGACGCCGCGTGCACGAGCCCCACGCGCTGCTGACCCGGCCGGAGCTCGGCCCAGTCCACCCACCCGGCCACGGCGGCCGGGACGGCACCCGTCAGGCCGAGGCCCACCAGGGCTCCGGCACCGCGCCGCTCACCCGGGAGCAGGTCCAGGGCCGCCGCGGACATCCAGGCACCGACCGGAAGCTGGACGAGCATCGGGTGCACCGGATGACCGAGCCACCTGCCGTGCAGGACGTCCCGGGCCCGTCCGAGCGGAACCCCCTTCACCCAGGAACGCAGCCGCGCGGCGGTACTGTCGAGGGCGGACGCGCGTTCGACCTTGTCCACGGCGGTCATCACCCGGCCCGGGCCGTCCCGCGAAGGCATCGCGTCCAGCACCCTCCGGGCGGCACCATCAGGTCCGTACTTGATCGACATGGGGCGCCGGGTTCCCCCGGCCCGATCGGGCAAACAGCCGGTGCGCACGGACCACCCGGCGGGCGCCCCCACGCTCTGTGACATACTCGGCCGCGCTCGTCGCACTGCCGAGGTCGGGGGTTTGGGTGAAGTTGCTGCTGGCGGTGCTCGCCGCCGCACTCGTGGTCGCCGTGATCGTGGTGATGGTGCGCAGACTCCGCGCCGCCGACCGTACCGCCCCGGCACCCGCGCCACGGGATCCGTTCGCCCCCGAGGACAGCACCGCAGGTGACCCGCGCGCCCTCAAGGCCGGCGACATGGTCGAGTACCTGGGCGAACGCCTCTTCGTACGCGGTTCGTTGCGGCTGTCCGAGGGCGGTTACAGCTGGTCCGAGCACTTCCTCGACCCCATGGAGGACAACGGGGAAGGACGGCGCTGGCTCTCCGTGGAGGAGGACCCCACTCTCGAGGTCGTGCTGTGGAGCGCGCACCCCGGCGGCGAGCTCACCCCCAGTCGTCCCACCCTCACGGTCGAGGGCGTCACCTACCACCGCACCGAGCACGGCACGGCGTCCTACCGCTCCGAGGGCACCACCGGCCTGGGCGCCACAGGACGCATGGAGTACGCCGACTACGACGGCCCGGGCGGCCGGAGCCTCGCCTTCGAACGGTTCTTCGGGGATCAGGGGCGCGGGAGCTGGGAGGCCTCGCTCGGCGAGCGCGTGCCCGAGGGCACGCTGACGATCTACCCCGGCAGCGGAACGTGAGCGGCATAGCCCTGGCCGCCCCCTATCTGGACACGGACGCCGACCAGCTCTCCTTCGCCCTGGACCTCCCGCCGTACGAGGCCCTCGCGGTCTCGGACGTGACGGTCGGCCCACTCACCGTTCAGCTGCGCCTGCTTGGCGCCTCCCACCAGGTCTTCGCCGGGCCCGTCCGGGAGACCGTCGCCTGCCTGCCCGGCCTGGTGGGCGGTCTGCCCGAGCAGATGAACTGGAGTTTCGAGGACTGGAACTACCGGTTCACGGCCCGCGTCCTTGATCACCGGCAGGACGACTTCACCCGCGAGGTCGCCCGGCTGCGCGACCGGCACTCCGATCACCCGGCGGCGCTGTGCGGCGTCTTCCCCGGTTCAGAGGACGCCGTCACGGCCCTGACCGTCCGGCCCTGGGGCGCCGGCCTGTGCTGGAGGACCTGGCACACCTACCCGCAGAGCCGCCGGATCGTGGCGACGCACACCTGGCTGGAGGCCCGATGAAGCCCGCTCGACCCGTCGCCTGCGCAGCGCTCGCCGCCGCGCTGCTGCTGACCGGATGCTCCGGCGACAACGACGCCCGTGAGGTCCCGCGCGGCTGGATCGCCAAGGAGTACGGCCGCGACGGCCTGGACTACGTCGACCCCGGCGACGGGCCCTCGAAGGTCGCCGGGGAGATCGACGACCACCGTTCCGCCGTCTCCCGCACCACCAGCGGGGGCCGCGTCTTCCTGCGGTACCGGGACGACATCGTCGCGGTGAGCCCCCACCTCGGCGGCAGCCGGATCGAGATCGACGACTACCGCGACGGCTACAACCGCTGGCACAGCCACGTCGGGCACGTCTGGCCGGCGCCCGGGAGCAGCGGCAACGGCTTCCGCGGTGGCGGCCCCGGCTCCGGCAAATGACCCAGCCCATCCCTCTTACGCAGACGTCCCCCTGAAAGGCACCACCGTGGCAGAGATCTTCGAGTCGGCAGGACAGGCCCTGCTGTACGGCCTGGTCGGCTTCGCCGTCATGGCCTGCGGCTTCATCGCCCTCGACCTGGTGACCCCGGGCAAGCTGGTGCACGTGGTGTGGACCGAGCGCAACCGCGGGGCGGCCGTGCTCCTCGCCGGCCAGACCCTCGCCATCGGCCTGGTCATCGCCGACGCCATCGCCGCCAGCGAGTCCGAACGGGGGCTCGCGGACGGGCTGCTCAGCACGTTGCTGTACGGACTCGTCGGCGTCCTCGTCATGACCCTGGTCTCCGTCGTCGTCAGTCTCATGACACCGGGCAGGATGGGGCACGCCGTGCTCGACGACAACGGGGACCGTCCGCACCCGGCGGCCTGGGTCCAGTCGGCGATGTACATCGGCACGGCCTTCATGGTCGGCGCGGCGCTGGCCTGACCGGCGCGTGAGCACCACCCGAAGCCCGGCCGCCCCCTCCCGGCTGCCGCGGTTCCTCCTGTTGCTCGCGGTCTTCCTCTGCGCCGCCTGCGGGCTGGTCTACGAACTGGCACTGACCGCCCTCGGCAGCTACCTCATCGGCAACTCGGTGATGCAGACGTCGGTGGTGCTGTCCGTCATGGTCTTCGCCATGGGGATCGGCTCCCTGGCGGCCAAGCCCCTACGCCGCCGGGCGGTGGGGGCGTTCGCGCTGGTCGAAGGGCTGCTCGCCCTGGTGGGCGGGCTCTCGGTGCTCGTCCTGTACGCCGCCTTCGCCTGGCTGCGGGTCTACACCCCGGCGATGATCGTCATCGCCTTCGTCGTCGGCGTCCTCATCGGCGCCGAGATCCCCTTGCTCATGACGATGCTCCAGCGCATCCGACGACAGGAGGCCGGCGGCGCCGTGGCCGACATGTTCGCCGTCGACTACATCGGGGCGCTCGTCGGCGGCCTGTGCTTCCCGCTGCTCCTCCTGCCCACGTTCGGCCAGCTCAAGGGCGCCCTCGTGGTCGGCGTGGTCAACGCGGTGGCGGGCGTCATCGTCGTGTTGTGGATCTTCCGCAGGGAGATGCGACGCGTGGTCCGTACCGCGCTGCTCACCGGAGTGGCGGGCGTCCTCGCCGTGCTGACCGGGGCCTACGTGCTGGCGGACGACATCGAGATCTCCGCCCGGCAGCGGCTCTACCGTGACCCGATCATCCACTCCGAGACGACGCCGTACCAGGACATCGTCGTCACCCGCTCCTCGGCCTTCACCGGCGAGCGGGACCTGCGCCTGTTCCTCAACGGGGATCTCCAGTTCTCCTCCGTCGACGAGTACCGGTATCACGAGGCCCTCGTCCACCCGGGCCTGTCGGGGGAGCGGTCCTCGGTGCTCGTCCTGGGCGGCGGGGACGGGCTGGCACTGCGCGAGATCCTGCGCTACGACGACGTCGAGGAGGTCACCCTCGTCGACCTGGACCCGGCGATGACCCGGCTGGCCGGTTCCTTCGCCCCCTTGCGCGGACTCAACGAGGGCGCGATGGACGATCCCCGCGTCACCGTGGTGAACACCGACGCCTTCACCTGGCTGCGGGACGTCGGCCGACGCTACGACGCCGTCCTCATCGACTTCCCCGACCCGGACACCGCGGCGCTGGCCAAGCTGTACTCGGTGGAGTTCTACCACCTCCTGCGCGGCGCGCTGGCCCCCGGGAGCTCGGTCGTGGTCCAGGGCGGCTCGCCGTTCTTCGCGCCCAAGAGCTACTGGTCCGTCGTGGCCACGCTCCGCACCGCGGGCTACGCCACCACCGAGTACCAGGTCGACGTCCCCAGCTTCGGGAACTGGGGGTTCGTCCTGGCCGCGCCCGGCGGCGGGGAACCCCCCGAAGCCCGGCTCGCCGAGGACCCGCCGCCGCTGAGATTCCTCGACGAGGCCGTGCTGGAGGCCGCCACCGTCTTTCCGGTGGACCGTCGGCCGCAGGACGTGCGGGCCAGCACGCTCATGGACCCGGTGATCCTGGAGTACAGCCGGCACGAGTGGCAGGCGTACTGACCCACCCCTCCGCGTGGGCGCCCAGGGTGGCGGTGCCCCGCTCAGGAGGCGGCGTCCCCGAACCACACCGTCGTGACGTTGCAGAACTCGCGGATGCCGTGGCCGGCCAGTTCACGCCCGTACCCGGAGCGCTTGGTCCCGCCGAACGGCATCCCGGGGTGCGAGGCGGTCATGCCGTTGAGGTACACGCCGCCGGCCTGGAGGTCGTCCACCAGCCGCTCCTGCTCGGCGGTGTCCCGCGTCCAGGCGTTGGAACTCAGCCCGAACGGCGTGTCGTTGGCGAGGGCCACCGCCTCGTCGAGATCGGCCGCCCGGTAGAGCGTGGCCACCGGCCCGAACGCCTCCTCGTGGTGGATGCGCATGTCGGGGGTGATGCCGGCGAGGACCGTGGGCGCGTAGTACCAGCCCCGGTCGAGACGCTCGGGCCGCCGGCCGCCGCACAGCACCCGCGCCCCCTTGGCGGTGGCATCGGCCACGAGTTCTTCGACGTCCGCCCGCCCCTGCTCGCTGGAGAGCGGCCCCACGTCCGTCCCCTCGGCCATCGGGTCACCCACCGTCAGGGCGGCCATGTGCTCGGCGAAACGCTCGGCGAACGCGTCGTAGACGTCGGTGTGCACGATGAACCGCTTGGCCGCGATGCAGGACTGCCCGGCGTTCTGCACCCGCGCCGTGACCGCCGTGCCGACGGCGCCGTCCAGGTCCGCCGAGGGCAGCACGATGAAGGGGTCGCTGCCGCCGAGCTCCAACACCGTCTTCATGATCTCGTCCCCGGCGACGGAGGCCACCGCCCGGCCCGCCGGCTCGCTGCCCGTCAGCGTCGCCGCCGCGACCCGTGGATCGCGCAGGACGTCCTCGATCTTCCCGGAACCCACCAGCAGCGTCTGGAAGCAGCCGGGCGGGTACCCGGCGCGGCGGAAGAGGTCCTCCAGGTACAGCGCGGTCTGCGGGACGTTCGACGCGTGCTTCAGCAGTCCCACGTTCCCGGCCATGAGCGCCGGCGCCGCGAACCGCACCACCTGCCACAGCGGGAAGTTCCACGGCATGACCGCGAGGACGACGCCGAGCGGGCGGTAGCGCACGAACGCCCGGGAGCCGCCGGAGTCGCGGACGTCCTCGGGCCTCGGCTCCTCGTCCGCGAGCTCCTCCTCGGCGTGCTCCGCGTACCAGCGCATCGCCTTGACGCACTTGGCCGCCTCGGCCCGCGCGGCGGGCAGCGGCTTGCCCATCTCGGTGGTGACGGTGCGCGCCACCTCCTCCTGGTCCGCCTCCAGCAGGTCGGCCGCCCGTCGCAGCAGCTCCGAGCGCTCCGGGAAGCCGGTGCGCCGATGGTGCGCGAAGGCCTCGGCCGCCCGCGCGATGCGCTCCTCGACCTCGGGGCCGGTCAGCGCGTCGAACGTCTTCAGCGTCTCTCCGGTGGCCGGATTCACCGTGGCGATGCCCATGCTCGCTGCCTCCTCGTCGCGGGGACGCGGCCGGGGCCCTCCCGGCCGGCCCCACCCGCGTACCCACTCTGGGCCGCCCGGACCGTCCTCGCGCGCGGATGATCCGCCCGCCGCCGGGGGCGGCCGGGCCCGCACCGGGTGGGCCACGCGCCGGGTGGGACCGGGCGGCCTCCGGATGGGCACCCAACCGCCACGGAACGTTCACGCTCCGGAACCGGACACCGTGTCACTCTCAAATGACCGGTTCACGTCAATCCGCTGGTCCGGGGCGTCACTCCGACCCGTGCGCGGCGGACCTTTCGGAAGGGGACTCAGCCATGCCCGTCCTCCACACGGCGCGCCGGCGGTGGGGTGCCGCGCTGCTCGCCGGTGCCGCGCTCGCCGCCGTGACCCTGGGCGCCCCGGCCACCGCCACTCCGTCCCCCACCGGTACGACCGGCGCGGACGCCATCGTCGCGGAACACGACGCCTACTACGACGCCTACTACGAGGACGCGTACGGCAAGAGCGGCGAGCAGCTCAAGGCCGCCCTGCACTCCATCGTCAGCGACCAGACCACCCTGTCGTACTCCCAGGTGTGGGACGCGCTGCGGAACACCGACGAGCACCCGGACGACGCCTCCAGCGTGGTCCTCCTCTACTCGGGCTACTCCAAGAGCAAGTACGACAACGGCGGCGACGTCGACGACTGGAACCGCGAGCACGTCTGGGCCAAGTCCCACGGCGACTTCGGCACCTCCCGGGGGCCCGGTACCGACCTGCACCACCTGCGCCCCACGGACGTGACCGTCAACAGCGCACGCGGGAACAAGGACTTCGACCACGGCGGCAGCCCGGTCCACCAGGCCCCGGAGAGCCGCACCGACAGCGACTCCTTCGAACCGCGCGACGCGGTCAAGGGGGACGTCGCCCGCATGATCTTCTACATGGCCGTGCGCTACGAAGGCGGCGACTCGCACGCCGACCTCGAACTCAACGACCAGGTCGGCAATGGTTCCGCCCCGTACATGGGCCGGCTGTCGGTCCTCAAGCAGTGGCACGAGCAGGACCCGCCCGACGCCTTCGAAACGCGCCGCAACGACATCATCCACGACACCTACCAGGGCAACCGCAACCCCTTCATCGACCACCCCGAGTGGGCGGACAGCATCTGGCCGTAACGATTCGCCAGGCCCCCGCGGTCCCCGGCCGACCTCACCTCCCCGCCGGCCGGGGGCAGCGAGGTCCGCCGGGGAGGCGTGTCCCGGTGCGGTCGCCGTGCGGACGCGTGAGGTCCCCGCCGAAGGGGCACCCGCTCACCCGGACCCGCACGAACACCGTGGGCCGTCCCCGACGCCGGACCGCCGTCCCCGGAGGAGCCGAGACCATGACGCCCGCACCTCTCCCGGCGCCGCGCGGCGCGTTGAGCGAGGCGGTCCTCACCGCCCTGCGCGACGAACCGCCCGCCCCGCTCCCCGCCGGACCGCCGCCCGGCCTCGCACCCTACGGCGAGGATCTGCACCTGACCCTCTACGCCTGCTACGAACTGCACTACCACGGCCTCACGGGCGTCTCGGACGCCTGGGAGTGGAACGCGGAGCTGCTGCGTCTGCGCGCCACGCTGGAGGACCGCTTCCTCGCCGCGCTGCGTCGTGACGTCCCGGCGGGGGGCTCCGTCGACGACGCCCTGGCGGGCCTGCTGGTGCAGCCCGCGGACGGCGACGGCGTCGCCGGCTACCTGGAGCGGGAGGGCCGGTGGTGGCAGATGTGCGAATACCTCACCCATCGCTCCGTGTACCACCTCAAGGAAGCCGATCCGCACGCCTGGGTCATCCCCCGGCTGGACGGCCAGGCCAAAGCGAGCCTGGTGGCGGTGGAGTTCGACGAGTTCGGCGCCGGCCACGGTCCCGACGTCCACGCCGAGCTCTTCGCCGACGCCCTGCGCGGTGCCGGGCTGGACGCCGGATACCTCAGCCACCTCGACCGCGTGCCCGCCCCGGCGCTCGCCGTCGTGAACCTCATGTCCCTGTACGGCCTGCACCGTTCGCTGCGCGGCTGCCTCGTCGGCCACTTCGCCGCCGCGGAGATCTCCACCGCGCCCAGCGCCCGGAAGCTGGCCTCCGCCCTCGCCCGGATGGACGCCGACCCGGCCTGCGTGCGGTTCTTCACCGAGCACATCGAGGCCGACGCGGTCCACGAACAGGTCATGCGCCGCGACGTGCTCGGCGACCTCCTCGCCCGTTCCCCCGGCCTCGCCGACGACGTCGTCTTCGGCATCCGCAGCACCTCACTCGTCGAGGAGCACCTCGCCACCCACCTGCGGACGTCCTGGGACCGCGGTGAGACCTCCCTGCGGCGCGCCTTCCAGGAGGTGCCCGCGGCCTGAGCGGCTCCCGCCGCTACCGCGCGTCCTCGGGCCCGGCCCGGCGCCCCGGGCGGGTGCGTCGGCGGTGACTCGTGTCGCACAGCGGGTACCGGCGGCTGCGACGGCAGGTGCACACGGCGACCATGAACCGCTCCGAGCGCACCGTGCGGCCGTCCGGCAGGGTCAGCTCCACCGGCCCCTCCACGAGGAGCGGCCCCTCCGGATCGATCAACACGCGACGACGGGGCCGGGCACCGCCCGCGCCCGGCCCGGCGCTCTCCTCAGACCCGGTCACCGCGGATCACCACCAGTTCCTCCTCGCGCTGAGCCGGGGCGATGAGACCCTCGGCCTCCAGCCACCGGGCCCGGCACCGCATCTCGGGCCCGAACGGCACGGTGCACCGCGCCGCGACCGAGGGCCTGAGCCCCTGGTCCCGCAGTCGTCCCAACGTCACCTCCGTGCCGCACAGCCCGGAGTGCACCATGAGGAACGCCCCGCCGTCCGCCAGCAGGGGCGGCACCCGTGCGCACAGGCGATCGATCACCGTCCGCCCGTCAGGGCCGCCGTTCCAGCGCCGTCCGGCCGCTCCCGGGCGACGGCCGGGGACGGCGGGGGAGGGGACGTAGGGCGGGTTCGCCAGGACCACGTCGAACCACGAACCGGGCACGGCGTCGGTGAGATCCCCGCGACGCACCGTCATGGGAGCACGCCGCAGCCCGGCGTTGCAGCGGGCCGCGGTGACCGCGCGCCGGCCACTGTCGACCGCGACCACGTCGGCGGCCCCCAGCCGGGAGGCCGCCAGGGCCAGCACGCCCGTGCCGGTGCACAGGTCCAGGACACGGGCGCCGGGGGCGAGCGCCGACGCGCGCAGGGCGTGCCGCAGCAGCCACGTGTCGGACTGCGGTGCGTAGACCCCGGGGGGCCGGATGAGCAGCATGCCGCGTGAGTACCTCGAACCGGTGCCACCGTAACCCGCCGCGCCGCGCTTCCCGGCCCCACGGCCCGCCACCACTCCGTCCCGGCCCGGACGTGCCCTGGCCGAGGGCCCGGCCGGGGACGTGAGCGGTGTACGCCCGGCGTCGACCGGCACCGTAATCTGAGGGACATGGACGATCAGCGGCAAGGGCTGCACGCGCGGGTGCTCGCCGCGCTCGGTCCGGCCATCACCGGAGGGGATCACCCGCCAGGAAGCGTGCTGCGCACCGACGAGCTCGAACGGCGTTTCGACGTCTCCCGAACCGTGATGCGCGAGGCCATACGCGTGCTGGAGTCCATGAACCTCGTCCGCTCGCGGCGCCGCGTCGGCGTCACGGTGCTGCCCGCCGAGGAGTGGGACGTCTTCGACCCCCAGGTCATCACCTGGCGCCTGCAGGGCGCCGACCGCCCGCGCCAGCTGCGCTCCCTCACGATGCTGCGCTCCGCCGTCGAGCCGGCCGCCGCCCGGCTCGCGGCGGACCTGGCCACCCCGAGCGAGTGCGCCGAGCTGACCGAGCACGCCCTCGGCATGGTCGCCACCTCCCGGGGCCAGCAGCTCGACGGCTACCTCGTCCACGACGTCGCCTTCCACCGCGTCGTGCTGCGGGCCTCCCGCAACGAGATGTTCGCCCGCCTCGGCGACGTCGTCGCCGCCGTCCTGACCGGACGCACCGAGCACCACGTCATGTTCTCCGACCCGGACCCGCACGCCGTCACCCTGCACGTGCAGGTCGCCGAGGCCGTCCGCACCCGTGACGCGGCACGGGCGGAGGAGCTGACCCGCCAGATCACCCTCGGGGCCATGGCCGAGCTCGACGTCCTCGCCCCCTGAGGGCCGCCCACGGTCGGGGGCGCCCGGCCGGAACGCGTCGCCGCGCGGATGCCCACGGCCGTGCGGTGCGGACGACGCCCGGGCTCTCCGTTCGCTGACGCACGGTGACCTGGCACGTCGATCGACGGAGCACCCCTGAGCGATATACGATACGGGACGTGTCGTATAGTAATGATGGTTCCGCAGGGCCTCGCGGTCGTCCGCGGGACGCCGAACTCGAGCGTCGAATCACCTCGACGGTGCTCGGGATCCTCGCCGAGGACGGGTACGAGGGGGTGTCGTTCGAGGCGGTGGCCCGGCGCTGCCGGACGTCGAAGGCCACCCTGTACCGGCGGTGGGCGTCGAAGCGCGACATGGTGATCGCCGCGGTGAAGGCGGGCCCGGCCCGCCAGGCGTCGGCTCCGTCGCCTCGCGGGGCCACCCTTCGCGAGGACCTGTTGATCCTGTCCCGGCGGTTGGAACGCACGATGGCCGCAGCCGACAGCGGTACGGCGCTCATGCTGCTCCAGGCCGGGCTGGAGGATCCCGAGCTGTGCGAGGCCATCGAGGAGTCCGTGGGCCCGACGGGCGCGCGCCTGCCGCCCTCGGTTCTGGACGCCGCGGTCGCGCGGGGCGAACTCCCGTCAGGCGCCAGCCCGTTCGCGTTCGAGGAGGTCGTCGGCGCGGCCCTGCTGCTCCGGCGTGTCAACGGCCTGGCCGTCGATGACGCCTACCTGGCCGCGCTCGTGGACACCGTGATCATCCCCGCCCTCACCGCCTCCGCCGGCAGCACGACCGACCTGCCCGCCGGGATCTTCTCCGGCCGTCCACAAGCCCGTTCCACCCACCACACCCGGGAGAACCCGTGACCACGCCCTTGACCATCGACGACTTCACCTACCGCACGATCACCGGCAGCGGCGGCGTGGACCTGAACGTCGCCGTCGGCGGCCACGGCCCGGCGATCGTCCTGCTGCACGGCTTCCCGCAGACCCACTACATGTGGCGTCGGGTCGCCCGGAGACTCGCGAACGACCACACCGTGATCGTCCCGGACCTGCGGGGCTACGGCGCCAGCGGCAAGCCGCCCGCCGAGGACCCCGACACCTACTCCAAGCGCACGATGGCCAACGACATCGTCGCGATCACCCACGAGCTCGGCCACGAGCACTTCGGCCTCGTCGGACACGACCGTGGCGCGCTGGTGGCCGTCCGCGCCGGACTCGACCACGCCGACGCGGTGGACTACCTCGGCATCCTCGACGTGCTGCCGACCCTCGACACCTGGGCCGTCCTGCAGGGCGTGGGCGCCAAGGTGGCCTGGCACCTGTACCTGATGGCGCAGCCCGCCGGCCTGCCCGAGAAGATGATCGCCGCCGTAGCGCCCGAGTTCTTCGGTTCCTTCCTCGACGCCTGGGACCCCGCCGGGACCACCTTCACCCCCGAGGAGCGCGCCCACTACGTCGACAGCTCGATCGCCGCCATCGACTCGATCGTGGCGGACTACCGCGCCACGGCCGGCATCGACCTCGACATGGATCTCGCCGACCGCGACCGCGGCGCGCGGCTCACGATGCCCGTCGGCGTCATCTCCCAGGACTGGGGCTCCCAGCTCGGTTTCGACGCGTCCGCGCTCTGGCGCGCCTGGGCGCCGGATCTCACCTACCGGGCCACCACCAGTGGCCACTTCATGGCCGAGGAGAACCCCGACGAGATCGCCACGTTCATCACCGAACTCGCGGGCCGCGTCCCTGCCGCACAGCACTGACCCACACCGGCACGGCGTCATCGAAGGGCCCGGTCAAGGGTTAGAGGACCGCCCACAGGCCCGCGGCGATGGTGAAGGCCGAGAGGCCGAGCGTCGTCTCCATCACCGTCCAGGTCTTGAGCGTCGTCTTCTCGTCCATCCCGAAGAACCGGCTCACCAGCCAGAAGCCCGAGTCGTTGACGTGGGACAGGACCGTCGCCCCGGCGGCGATCGCGACGACGAGCAGGGCGGTCCGCGCATCGCTCAGGTCGGCCTCGGCGACCGCGCCCGCGATGAGGCCGCCCGTCGTCGTGAGGGCCACCGTCGCCGACCCCTGCGCCACCCTGAGCAGCGTCGCGATGACGAACGCCTGGAGGATCAGCGAGATGCCCAGCCCCGACAGGGAGGAGCTGAGCGCGTCGCCGATGCCGCTCAGCCTGAGCACGCCGCCGAACATCCCGCCCGCGCCGGTGATCAGAATGATCGAGCAGACCGGCCCCAGTGCCTCGTCCAGGATGGTGCGGACGTGGGCCATCGAGGTGCGCGGCCGGCCCAGGACGAGGATCGCGACCAGCACGGTGATCATCAGGGCCACCGGAGTCGCCCCGAGCAGGCCCATGAACGCGGCCGCCCCGGCGTCCGCGTCGAGTACCCCGGCGGTGCCCAGGGTGTTGAGCACGGTGTCGAAGGAGATCAGGACGAGCGGGATCAGCAGCAGGGCCGCCACCACGCCGAACCGCGGCGGCGTCCGGCCGAGTCGCACGGACCCGCCGTCCTTCTGTTCCGCCTCCTGCTCCGCGCCGGTGAGCCCGCGCTCGTCGCGCACCTCGCCGAAGACGACGTCGGAGACCGGCACGTACACCCGGCGCCCGAGGAACCGCGACACCAGGTAGACACCCACGTACCACGCGGCCACCCCGATCGGAGCGCCGATCAGCAGCGTGACGCCGATGTCCCCGCCGAGCTGTTCGGTGGCCGCGACGGGCCCGGGGTGCGGCGGCACCATCGCGTGCATCGCCGCGAAGGCGCCGGCCGCCGGGAGGGCGTACAGCAGCAGGGAGCCGCCGAAGCGGCGGGCCACCGTCAGGATGATGGGCAGGAACACCACGAGCCCGGCGTCGAAGAAGATGGGGAACCCGAAGCACAGCGCCGCCACCCCCAGGGCGAACGGCGCCCGGCTCTCCCCGAACCGGCCGATCAGGGTGTCGGCGAGGACCTGGGCCCCGCCGGTCACCTCCAGCAGCCGGCCGAGCATCACGCCGAAGGCGACGAGCAGCGCGACGGATCCGATGGTGGCCGCGAAGCCGGACATCAGCACGTCGGGAACGTCCGCCAGGGGGAAGCCCACGGCGATCGCCGTGACGACGCTGACCCCGACGAGCGCCACGAACGCGTGGAGCCTCACCTTCATGATCAGGAACAGCAGCAGGGCGACCGCTCCCGCTGCGATCAGCAGCAGGACCGCCGTCCCGTAGGCGGGCTCGATTGCTTCCATGAGAACTCTCCCTGTCGAGGACCGGAACGGAAGCTACTCGACAGGTACTACCTATTCAAGATGTCGAAATGAAAAGTCATACAAAAGAGCAGGGGTCCTCCGGCGGTGCCGTGACGCCGCCCCGCGTCCCGTTCGGGACATAGCCCAGATCCACCCCCCGGCACCCGCCCGACCGCTCCACGTCCGCCAGCAGCTCGGGAAGCTGCGGCGGCCACAGCGCCTCCCGCGCCTCCGCCAGCGCGCCCGGCGACCACCACCGCCACCCGAGGATGCCGTCCTCGGCGTGCGCGGCCGCCACCCCCTCCGCCGGCTCCCGCCGCACGCCGCGCCCGAGGAAGATGTGCTCGTGCTGCCGGACCGGCACACCCGAACGCGTGTAGTCGTGCTCCCACGTGCACAGCAGCGGCCCCGCCTCGACATCCGCCCAGCCCGTCTCCTCACGCAGCTCCCGCCCGGCCCCCTCACGCGGCGTCTCGCCCGGATCGAGCCCGCCGCCCGGCAGCGCCCAATGGACACCGACCTCCTCGTTGTCGTAGCGGAACATGAAGACCGCACCGTCCGCATCCCGTACGGCGACGCGTGCCGCCCGCCTCGGAGTTCGCATGCCGTCAGCCTAGGCGCCGCGTCCGCGCGGGCGCCCGCCGCAGACGTGAGCCGTGTCCTTGCCGGGTGCGGGCCCGGCGCGAGAGGGTGCGTCGCCAGGCACCGCACCGCAACACCGCCGTCGAGGAGCGCCCCGTGGCCCGCAGCTTCACCGTCTCCGAGAGCGTCGTCGTCCACGCCGACGCCCGCGCCGTCTACGACCACGTCAGCGACCCCACCCTCATGGGCCGCTGGAGCCCTGAGAACACCGGCGCCACCCTGCGCCCCGGCACCGAGGCCGTCGCCGTCGGCACCGTCTTCGACGGCCACAACAAGCGCGGCCCGTTCCGCTGGACGACCCGCTGCACGGTGACCGCGGCGGAACCGGGGGAGTGCTTCGCCTTCCGGGTGACCGCCATCGGGCTGCGCCGCCCCGTCCTGCGCGCGGCGATCGCCACCTGGCAGTACCGTCTGGAGCCCGTGGCCGAGGGAACCAAGGTCACCGAGACCTGGACCGACGACCGCAGGTCCTGGCCCGACGCCCTCGCGGCCCTCTTCGACCGGGCGGCCACCGGAGGCAGGACCTTCGACGCCTACCACGTGCGCAACATCCGCACCACGCTCGCCCGGTTGAAGTCCGCCGTCGAGACCTCCACGGCGACCTGACCGCCGTCGAGGCCCCTGCTCCGGGTCAGCCCGGCATGAGCAGGGCCGTCTCGGACGGTGCGATGTCCAGACGCAGCACGTCCGCCCCGTCCCGTCGGAAGAGCGCGATCTCGCCCTGCGCCAGCGACGCGGCCAGCCGTCCGGCCGCCGCCCCCAGCACCGGGACGACCGCCTCGGCGTACGCCGCGTCCAGGACGAGGACGACGTCCGCCTGCTCTTAGTGCCCCGACCGGGCCGGCGCCCGCCGTGTGACGTGCACGACCGTGGTCCACGCGCCGCCGCCCCTGGCCGTGGCCGGAGCCCGTCGCAGGTCGGTCACCAGGCCTTGCGGCCCGGCACCGGTGCCGGGTGGCGTGCCACCGGGCCACCCCCTGCAGCGCCTCCCGCCGATGGGAGGCGGACAGCGACGCCGCCTCACTCACCGCGGCCGCGCGCACCAGGTCGTGCAGCGCGTAGGTCCCCGGGCGCGGACTGGACGCGATCTGGGCGTCCGTCAGACGCTCCAACGCGTCCCGTACCTCGGCCGGCGTGCGGGAACTGAGGGCCGCGGTGGCCGGCACGCTGTACGTGGTGATGGCCGTCGTGCCCAGCAAGGGGAACAGCCGTGCCGCTCGCCGGTCGGCCTCGTCCCCCGCCGCGAGCTGCTCGATGCTCAGCAGCAGGCTGGCCCGGGCGTCCAGGTCGCTCGTGACCAGCTCCTCCAGCCGTCCGCGTTCGTCACGCAGCACCTCGGACCAGTCGGCCGGGCTCCACCGGGGCCGGGACGCCAGGCGCGTCGCGATCATGCGCAGCGCCAACGGCAGCCGGCCGCACAGCCCGGCGAGATCCTCCCAGTCCCGCTGCTCATCGGGTGCGGCGGGGCGGCCGGACACCGCCTTGATGAGAGCGACCGCGTCCGGCGTGCTCAGCGTCTCCAGGTGGAAGTGCCGGGCCTGTGCGACGCCGGTCAGGACCGTGCGGCTCGTCACCACCGCCGCGCTGCCGGGGCCCGTCGGCAGCAGTGGGGCGACCTGCGCCGAATCCTTGGCGTTGTCCAGGACGAGCAGGGTCCGCCGTCCCGACAGCCGCGCGTGATAGTGCCGCAGAGCGGCGCCCGGCTCCCCGGGCACCTGCTCGGTGCCCGTGCCGAGCGCCGTGAGCAGTACCAGTGTCGCCTCCTCCGTCGTCAGCGGAGCGCGGTGCGGATCGGCGCCCCGCAGATCCACGTAGAACAGGCCGTCGGGGAAGTGGTCCTCGACGTCGTGGGCGGCGCGGACGGCGAGCGCGGACTTGCCCACGCCCCCCGGCCCGTCGATCAGACACACCGCCGGTGCGCTGAGCGTGCCCGTCAGCAGCTCCCGCAGCCGGGCCAGTTCCATCCCCCGTCCGACGAAGGCCTAGGTGCCCGGGGGAAACGGTGCGGACGGCCCGCCCGCAGTCACCCGCCCGGCGGCGGACGCCGGGAGCGCGAGCGCCGGGTCGTCGCGGAGAATGGCCTGCTCCAGCGCACGCGTCTCGGCTCCCGGCTCGATGGCGAGCTCGGCGACCAGCTCGGCCCTGGCCTCCTGGTACACCGTCAGCGCCTCAGCCGTGCGGCCGCAGCGGTGCAGGGCGAGCATGAGCAGCCGGGTCAGCCGCTCACGCAACCGGTGCCGGCGAGCCACCGAGCTCAGCTCGTCCACCAGCCTCTCGTGCCGGCCCAGAGCGAGTCCCAGCTCGTAGAACTCCTCCGCCGCACTCAGGTGGAGCTCCTCCAGCCGGGGCTGCTGCACGGTGCGCAACGGTACGTCGGGCAGGTCGGCGAGCGGGATGCCACGCCACAGTGACAGGGACTCGCCCAACAGGGCCGCGGCCTCGGCGTGGGCCGCCGGCGCGACCTCCCGGGCCCGCAGGACCAGGGAGCGAAACCGCCCCAGATCGGTGTCCTCCGGCTCCGCCGACAGCACGTACCCCCCGGGCACCGTCCCGATCGGGTCACCCGGCAGGACCTTGCGCAGCCGCATCACGTACGTACGCAACGTCGTGCGGACATCGGCGGGCAGCTGCTCCCCCCACAGCTGGTCGGCGAGTTCCTCGGCGGGCACGGGACGTCCCGCCCGAAGGGCCAGCGCGGCCAGCAGCGCACGCAGCATGGGAGCGGTCACCGGTCTGCGGTGCCCGTGGTCGTCCACCGCGTCCACCGGCCCCAGCACACGGAATTCCACTGCGTCCCCCACCATCGGTCACCGGTTGCGCCTTCTGCCTGATCAGCGCCCGTTCCACCCTTCCACCGAGACGTTCCGACCCTACGCAACGGTTGCGGCGCTGACACCACGTCACCCCTCCCGCCCGACGACGAGGCAACGGCCGCGCCCACCACGCCGTGCTCGCCCCTCATCCGATCGGCCCTGAGTACATGCGGCCATGGCCGTCCCTGCGGAGGCTGGGGACATGGCACGCATCCACGGCACGCACGCCCGCGAGCGCGGCGGCTTCGTCGGCGGGCTGACGGGCGCGGTGACCCCACGCGCGGCCCTGCTCGTGCTCGGCGTCCTCGCGCTCCAGCTCGCCTTCATCGCCTCCTACGTCGGAGCCTTCCACCACCCGGACCCCGACCGCGTGCCGGTCGCGGTCGCCGCTCCCGACGCGATGCGGTCGGCCCTGGTGGAGGAGTTGGAGGCACTGCCCGGCGAGCCCCTCGACGTCACGGTCGCCACCGCCGACGGCCAGGAGGCCCGCGACGCCGTCGAGGACCGCAGCGTTGCCGGTGCCGTCGTCACCGGGCCGCAGGGCGACCGGTACGCCCTCCTCGTCGCCGGCGGGTCCGGCGCCGCCCTGGTGGACGCCGTCGAGGGCACGTTCCGGCAGGTGGCGCGGCAACAGGACCGCCCGCTCACCGTGGAGGACGTGGCTCCCGCCGACGAGGGCGACGCCCGGGGCCTGACGTCCTTCTACCTCGTCGTCGGCTGGTGCGTCGGCGGCTACCTGTGCGCGGCCATTTTCGCCATGAGCTACGGAGCACGCCCCTCGAACCTCGCTCGGGCCGCCGTGCGCCTGACCGCCCTCGCCCTGTACGCGGTGGCCGCCGGACTCGGCGGGGCCGTCATCGTCGGCCCCGTGCTGGACGCCCTGCCGGGCGGACTGCTGCCCCTGGCCGCCCTCGGCGCCCTCATCGTCTTCGCCGTCGGCGCGACCACGCTGGCCCTCCAGGGACTCTTCGGTGTGCTCGGTATCGGGCTGGCCATCCTCCTGGTGGTGGTCCTGGGCAACCCCAGCGCGGGCGGCGCCTTCCCCGCCCCGCTGCTGCCGCCGTTCTGGCGGGAGATCGGGCCCTTCCTCCCACCCGGCGCGGGAACGTGGACCGCCCGCTCCATCGCCTACTTCGACGGCGCCGCCGTGACCGGCCCGCTGGTGACCCTCGCGGTCTGGGCGGTCGCGGGCACCGCCCTGACGCTGCTCGCGGCGGCCCTGCGCCGACCGGGGACGGTGCGCGTCGCCGCGGCGGACCGCTGAAGCACCGCAGCCGCCCCGCCGGGCCCCTGGACGCCCCAGCGGTGCGGACGGTGACCTCGGTGGGGTGCGGGCCGAAAGGCGGGCAGGTCTCGGGCACTAACATCCGGCCGTCGGGTGCCACTCACGGCGGAGCAGGCCGAAGACCCAGGAGTCGGAGACATCGCCGTTGACGACGCAGTCCTCGCGGAGAGTGCCTTCGCGGACGAAGCCGAGCTTCTCCAGGACCCGGGCGGACGCCGGGTTGCGGGTGTCGGTCTCGGCCTGGACGCGGTTCAGGTCCAGGGTGTCGAACGCCCACCGCAGGACGGCGTGCGCGGTCTCCGTGGCGTAACCGTGGCCCCACGCGGCGGCGTCGAAGACGTAGCCCAGGGACGCGCTGCGGAAGTCCGGGTTCCAGCCGGTCAGGCCGCACCAGCCGATGAACGCGCCGTCAAGGACGCGGTCGACGGCCACCCGCGCTCCCGTGCCCTCCTCCTCGATCGTCCGGCAGGTCGCGATGAAGCGCCGGGCGCGGGCCGGTTCGACCCACGGCGGGCCGTCCCAGTAACGCAGCACACGGGCGCTGCTGTGCAGCGCGTAGAGCGGCGCCGCGTCGGCATCGGTGAACGGCCGCAGTCGCAGGCGGGCCGTGTGCAGCTCGGGGGTGGGCACGGTCATGCGGAGCATCCTGCCGCCTCACGCCCGCCCCCGACCATCCGTTATCCGAGCCGTCGCGGGCCAGTACGTCCCCGGAGACGCCGGCGAACGGCGGTCGTACGGGCGCACTCGGGACGCCGCCCGGCGACCCCGCCCGCGCGCCGCCGGGCGCCGCTCACGCCGGGTCCTGCGCCAGCAGGTCGGCCAGGTTGCCCCGCTGGTGCCGCAGGCCCTCGATCCGCTCGTCCAACGTCTCCAACTCGCCCCGCAGGACGTCCCTCAGCTCCTCGCACCACCGCAGCACGGGCTCCTCACCCCGGGCACACGCGAGCACCGAACCGATCACCTCGGTGGACAGCCCGGCACCCAGCAGAGCCCGCACCTGCCGGACCGTGACGACGGCGTCCTCCGCGTAATGGCGGTAGCCGTTGGGGCCCCGCCGGGCCGCGAGCAGCCCCTGGCTCTCGTAGTACCGCAGCAGCCGCGCACTGACCCCCGTACGCCGCGCCAACTCCCCGATCAGCATGTCTCCCCCCCCCCCGTCCGCGTTTGACCTTCTCACCGATGTCAGGCCCTAGCGTCACTCCTGCGCGGAGGGCGCGGCCCGGTCCGCCCCCGCCGCCCCATCATCCCCCGACCGCATCCCGCAGGAGTGCCCCATGGCCGCTTATCTCGTCCAGCGCGACACCCGCCCGGCCACCGGTGGGGACCTGGCACCGCTGGCCTTCGCGGGCTACGCCCACTTCACCGCCCTGCAGGCCCGCGAGGGGCTGGTCCGGGGGCTCGACCTGCACCTGGCGCGTCTGCGGTCGGCCTCGCTGCGTCTCTTCGGTCAGGCCCTGCCCGACGCCCGGGTGCGCTCCGCGCTGCGCACCGCCCTGGACGCCGGGCCCGCCGACGTCTCGCTGACGGCGACGCTGTACTCGACGGCCGGTGAGTTCACCGTGCCGGAGCCGGACGCCGAGCTCTCGATCCTCGTCCGCACCGGCCCGCCCGCCGAGGGCCCCGCCGGTCCGCTGAAGCTGACCGCGGTGCCGCACGAACGGCACCTGCCCACCGTCAAACACGTCGGGGAGGTCGCCAAGACGTACTACCTGCGGCAGGCCGCCGCCCGGGGACGGGACGACGCCGCGTTCGTGGACCGTCAAGGACGCCTCAGCGAGGCGACGATCTGGAACCTGGCCTTCTGGGACGGCACCTCCGTGGTGTGGCCCCGTGCCGAGAAGCTCGACGGCACCACCATGGGCATCGTGCGCCGCCAACTGGACCGGATGGACGTCCCCCAGCGGGTCCGGGACGTGACCCTCCGCGACCTGGCCGCGCTCTCCGGCGCCGTCGTGATGAACTCATGGACCCCCGGTGTGACCGTGCGGGAGATCGGCTCCGTACCGTTGCCCGAGGCACCCGACTTCCTCGGGCTGCTCCACCGCGCCTACCGCGCGGAACCGGCCACCGCGCCCTGATCCCGACCGCGACCCGGCCGGGAAGCCGGGCGCCGCGCCGACCCGAGGACGTCGCACAACTCCCACCCGAGGAACAGTCCCTTGCACACCGAGAACCCGTGGATCGACACACCCCTCACCGCGGAGCTGGTCCGCGGCGCCCTCGAACTGGAACGGACGGAACACGGTCTCCTACCGCACCGACTCCCGGCGCGGGCCCGCGTCCAGCACAACGACGGACAACTCGCCATAGCCGAATCCCAGCCCTCCGGCGTACGGCTGGCCTTCCGCACCCGAGCCACCGCCGTGGAACTGGACACCCTCCCCACCAAGCGCGTCTACGCCGGCACCCCACCGCGCCCCGACGGCGTCTACGACCTCCTCGTCGACGGCCGCCTCACGCAGCAGGACACCGTTCCCGGCGGCAACGTCATGACCATCGACATGGCCACCGGAGCAGCCTCGACAGCGCCCGGCTCGCCCGGCACCCTCCGCTTCACCGGCCTGCCGGGCAGCGTCAAGGACATCGAGATCTGGCTGCCCCACAACGAGACCACCGAACTCGTCGCCCTGCGCACCGACGCACCCGTCGAGCCCGCCCCCACGGCGGACCGCCCGGTCTGGCTCCACCACGGCAGCTCGATCAGCCACGGTTCCGACGCGGCGAGCCCCAGCGCCACCTGGCCCGCCCTCGCCGCCCGGCTCGGCGGGGTCGAACTGATCAATCTGGGTCTGAGCGGCAGCGCGCTGCTCGACCCGTTCACCGCCCGCACGCTGCGCGACACACCGGCGGACGTGATCAGCGTCAAGATCGGCATCAACCTCGTCAACACCGATGTGATGCGGCTGCGCGCCTTCACCTCGGCCGTGCACGGCTTCCTCGACACCGTCCGGGACGGCCACCCCAGCGCTCCGCTGCTGGTCGTCTCTCCGATCCTGTGCCCCATCCACGAGGACACGCCCGGCCCCACCGCCTTCGACCTCGACGCGCTCGCCACCGGCGCTCTGCGGTTCCGGGCCACCGGAGAGCCGGCTGAGCGGGCCGCCGGCAAACTCACCCTCAACGTCGTCCGTGAGGAACTGAGCCGTCTGGTGGGGCAGCGAGCGGCGGACGACCCTCACCTGCACTACCTCGACGGCCGCGACCTCTACGGCGAGCCGGACGTCGCCGAGCTGCCGCTGCCGGACGACCTCCACCCGGACGCCGCCACCCACCGCCTGATCGGTGAACGCTTCGCGGCCCGGGCCTTCACGCCCACCGGACCCTTCCCTCCCGCGCGTCGCTGACACGAAGCCCTCCCCGCGCCGCCGACGGGCCCGCACCGTCCGGCCCGAGAAGGAGACGCACCTCACACAGTGGCCCTGTCACAGCGAGCCGTGCCGCGCGGTCATGTGTGCGTACCCGTCGTCGTCGGCAAGGAAGAAGAATCGTGGACGCTCGCTTGAACCTCCTCGGCAACCCGTTCGCAGACACGTTCCTGAAGCACCTCAACGCGGCGGGCAGGGCGGTCACGGAGTCCGCCCTGCCCGCCGCGACACAGGAACTGGTGAAGATCCGCGCCAGCCAGATCAACGGCTGCGGTTTCTGCACCGACATGCACACCAAGGAAGCGGCACACGCCGGTGAGAACGTGACGCGTCTCCACCTCGTCGCGGCGTGGCGGGAGGCCACGGTGTTCACCGAGGCGGAGCGCGCCGCCCTGGAACTGACGGAGCAGGGCACCCGGATCGCCGACGCCGCCGGCGGGGTCACCGACGAGGCCTGGGCGAACGCCGCGCAGCACTACGACGAGTCCCAACTGGGTGCGCTCGTCGCCCTCATCTCCCTCATCAACGCCTACAACCGGCTGAACGTCATCATCCGGCAGCCCGCCGGTGACTACCGGCCCGGTCAGTTCGCCTGACCCACAAGGGCGCTGGTGCGGGGGCCGCCATCCTTGCCCCCGCACCGGCCCCTCCCATGAGGCCGCCGACGTCGCCGCGTCCGGGCGCCCCCTGCCCGGAGCACGTCACCACCCGCCCCGCACCTCTCGTCGAGCCACCGGACGCCGACGGTTGCGGCTAGGGTCTCGCTCATGTGCACGTCATGCGTCGGGTGGATGTGACCATGCCGGTCGAGCGCCGGAACAAGGAACCGCGGCTTCCGCCCCGTGGCATCGTCCGGCTCTTCTGGGCCCTCCACCGGGGCGTCTACCGGGCATCTCGTGGCCGGATCGGGCTCTGGCGCCCACGGGCGCGCGGCTGGGGCACCCTGCGCCTGACCACCACCGGACGACGCACCAGACAACAGCGCAGCGTGGTCATCGGCTACATCGAGGACGGCCCGAACCTCGTGTCACTGGCGATGAACGGCTGGGGCGAGGGCGAGCCCGCGTGGTGGCTCAACCTTCGATCGACCCCCGAGGCGACAGCCGATCTCGCTGACGGACGGTGTCAGGTCCGTGCCCGCGCTGCGGCGGGGGAGGAGCGCGCACGGCTGTGGGACCGCTGGCGCCAGATCAACACGGAGCTCGACGCCTACGCGGCCCTGCGGTCGTCCGAGACCGCGGTGGTGGTCCTGGAACCCCGCCCCGCCGCCCCCGGGAAAGACGGCTGACCGCGCCGCGCGCCGCTCAAGGAGGTATCCCGTGAGCGCTGCTCCCTCTCGGCGAGTCGCTCTCCTCGGAGGAGGCTTCTCCACGCACGACGACGGCCTGCTCTGCCGGCCGGATGGGCGCTGGAGGACGGTGTGGGCGTTCTCCTTGAAGACGGCCGCCTCAAGGAGGCGGTCACCCGTACTCTCGGAGCCCGCGCCCCCCGGGTGTTCCGGAACGGCGGGGACCGCGCCGAGGAACGGCCGCTGACCTGCCGCCCGCTCGTCCGGTGACGACCTCGTGCGGCCGGGTCAGCGCACCTCCTGGATGCGGACGAGATTGCCTGCGGGGTCTCGGAACGCGCAGTCACGGATGCCGTAGGGCTGCTCCGTCGGTTCCTGGACGACTTCGGCGTCGCTGGCTCGCACCTTCGCGAAAGTGTCGTCCAGATCGCGGGCCGCGAGCAGGATCCAGCCGTAGGTTCCCTTGGCCATCATCTCGGAAATGGTCCGCCGCTCGGCGTCGGTGATCCCGGGATCGACCGCCGGGGGTGCCAGGAGGATGGAGGTGCTGGGCTGACCGACCGGACCCACCGTGATCCAGCGCATGGTGCCCTGGCCGACGTCGTTGCGCACCTCGAAGCCGAGGACGTCGCGGTAGAAGGCCAGGGACGCTTCGGCATCGGTATGCGGGAGGAAACTGGTGTGAATGGTGATGTCCATGGCGTTCAAGGGTAGACGGCGCCTGAACACTCCGCCCCCCGTCCCTGACGCGAGTTCGCTCGCACCGACTTGGGCATCAGGCCAGCCGGTAGAGGGTCGGTTGGGCGGAGATGTTGCTGGCGGTGAAGTTGGCCAGGACAAAGCGCCGGAAGGATGGGCGGAAGGCCATGTGGGGGACGAATTCCCGCAGGCGGTCCCATCGGCAGTGGTTGATGATGCCGAAGTCGCGCCGTTCGCCCTCCATCGGTGCCATAACGCGTGAATTGTCCAGGTTCGCATTGGCGTGCCACCAGCCGGCCGTGTAATCCCAGACCGGGATGAGTTCCGCGTCATCTTCGGCGTAGAAGTAGTTGAAGAGAAACACCCCGCGGTCGTGGGGCACGACCTCCCCCATGGAGCGAGCGTTGAGAGCGGCGACGGTGAAGACCCGCCGGGCGGACTCGTCTACAGATCTGACGAGCCGCTGATACACCGGGTTCTCGCGCACATGACGAGCTGTGGCCGGGGTCTCCGCCTCGATGAGCACCACGAGGTCGAAGCGGGCCCGTTCGGCGCCGCTCGCCGCCGCCTTCCGCATGAGCCGGTGGTTGATTCCGAAAGCCAGATGAGCGAACCCTTCAAAAACGGTAGCCCGCAGGACGCTCTCGTGCTCCTCAAGCTCGGCGGCGAGATGCTTCACATCGCTGATGATTCCCTTTTTCGCTCTACTGCCGGGCAGAAACATGGGACGGCGATCCATTTCTGCGGCAAGCAGCAGATTACCGGTCGGAGCCGGTGCTACTTCAGGAGCTTGGCCGACTTGAGGATGATTGTTGACCGTTTTCATGCTCGCCGGGTTCCCGAGAGCACGGCGTTGACACACCAACGAACACCCACGGCTACGTGCGAAGATCCGTCCTCCTCGCATGCCGCCAGTATGTGGCCTCCCAACAGAATGAAGGACACACACGGAGGTCACCGGTATGGGGACAGGGCGGTAGTGCGGCTGTCGAACCGAATGAGCGAGCCGTCGAAGGGCCACCGCGTGGCGCTCGGGAGCGGGTCACCGCTTGGTGGCCATCCTGGTTCCACGTGACCTCCTGGCCGCCTTACGGCCATAGTGAATGGAGACGCTCGTGAACGACCGAACACCGAGTCCGGCGCTCCCGCCTGTGGTGGACAGGAGGACCTACCAGGAGGCTCGGGAAGCGTTGCTCCCACGGGAGAAGGCGCACACCCGTGAAGGAGACGCGATCGCTGCGGCGCTGCGGCGCCTGCCGATGGTGGAGGTCGACGCCACCATCGAGGTCGTCGGCCCTGACGGGCCGATCACGATCCTCGACGTCTTCGAAGGCCGCAAGCAGCTCATCGCCTACTACCACGCCTGGTGGCCCGGACGACGCGCCGCCGAGCAGTGCGAAGGTTGCACGTTCTTCAACAGCCAGGTTCGCGAACTCTCCTACATCCACTCCCGAGACGCCACGTACGCCACGCTCTGCAAGGGCCCCTACGAACACAGCGTCCGCTACCGGAACTTCCTGGGCCTCGACATGCCGTGGTATTCGGTGGAGAAGACGGCACCGCGGCTCCTGGAAGGCCGGGACTGGCAGCGTCACCACCTCGTCTGCTACGTCCGTGACGGGAACCGGGTGTTCGAGACGTACTACACCGGCGGCCGAGGCGTCGAAGTCATGGCGCCCACCCACGGACTGTTGGACATGACCGTCTACGGACGCCAGGAGGCCTGGGAGGACTCCCCCGACGGCTGGCCGCAACCGTGGTACTCCGAGGAGAACCCCGAGGAATGGCGTACGAACGGGCGCCCCATCGCGCAGTGGTCCGGCATCGAAGCCGGGAGATCCGACGAGCTGACCTGATGCCCCGGGCGGGATGGCGTTGCTCGGTTCCAGCAACCTCCGGCACGGCTTCCCTGACGTGGCCCCAACCAGCAATCCGTGGCCGTTCCACGTACTCGCAGGCCGGTCGCACTTCCTGACGCCACCGGGGTCCCTCGGTGAAGGCGTGTTTGACTGCCCTGTATGTCATCTCCTCTTGGTGTGTCCCGTCCTGATCAGGCTTCCTACATGCTGCGGGCCGCCGCTGGCGATGCCGGCCGTGTGTACAAGCGGCAGTTGCTGGATCTGTTGGGTTGTCAGGCGGGGGACGTCGTCATGGATGTGGGATGTGGCCCGGGCACAGACCTACCGGCAATGGCGGAACGTGTCGGGGACAGGGGTGTTGTGATCGGCGTCGACCGACCCGGCCATGCTCGCCCGGGCCCGCGCACGCACGAGCGATCTGCCCACGGTGGAGATCCGTGGCGGGGATGTGCACGACCTCCCCGTCGACCCGGGCACGGTGGATCGGGCCAAGATCGACCGAGTCCTCATGCACGTCGCTGACCCTGCCGAGGCTCTTGATCAGCTTCACCGTGCGACGCGATCGGGAGCGCGAATCGGTCTTGCCGAACCCGACTGGGACACCCTGATCGTTGACGCTGAGGATCTTGAGACGAGTCGGGCCTTCACCCGATACACCACTGCCGAAGTGGTCCGCCATGCGACCATCGGACGGAGTCTTGCGCGTTTCGCCGAACAGGCAGGCTTCCGCGTGGAGGCTGTGCTCGCCACGACACCGGTGTTCCGTGACTTCCACGAGGCGGACCACACGCTGGGCCTGGGCCGCAACATGCAACAAGCCGTCAACGAGGGCCGCGTCGACCGAGACCGTGGTCGTCGCTGGTTCGCCAGCCTCTCCCAAGGGCCGTTCTACGCGTCGTTCACCCTGGTGAGCGTGGTCTGCTCCCGCTGATTCAGCCGGCCGGTCACGTGCGAGCGGGTGGAGGCCGTTGGCGCGGATCGGTGAGGGACCATGTCGAGAACGTGGCACCGGCTTCGTCTCAAGAGCACCAGCGGCCAACCTGCCAACGGCAGGGAGAGAAGGAGAGTCGTGACGATTCTGCGCATGGACAACGTAGGCATCGTGGTCGAGGACATGGACGCCGCCATCGCCTTCTTCGTCGAACTCGGTATGGAGCTGGAGGGCCGGGCGGAGGTCGAGGGCCTCTTCGCCGATCGGTGCACCGGGCTCGACGGTGTTCGCTGTGCCGTCGCGATGGTCCGGACCCCGGACGGTCACAGCCGGATCGAGCTGGCGAAGTACCGCAGCCCCGCAGCGATCAGTGCTGGGCCACGCAACCGGCCGCACAACGTCCTGGGCACGCACCGCGTCATGTTCGCCGTGGACGACATCGAGGACACGGTCGCCCGGCTGCGTCTCCACGGCGCAGAACTTGTCGGTGAGCTGGCGCAGTACGAGGACAGCTACCGGCTCTGCTACGTCCGCGGCCCCGAGGGCATCATCGTCGGACTGGCGGAGCAGCTCAGCTGAGACCGGTTCTCAGTGGTGAAGCGGACGAGTCGCTTGGGGCAGCAGAGGGCGGCGACGGCGAGGTGAGGCGCGAGCGGCACCCTGAGGAGAAACGCAGTAGCTGCCCATGCTCGGATGTGCGTAGGTTCGGCCGCATGGCTGACGAGTGCTTCCGGCATCCACGGCTCGCCGCGCTCTATGACCTGCGTCGGACTCGACCCTGCGCTTCCGCGACCGCGAAGAGATCCAGAGAGACCTGGCTGTCCACGGATACGTGCTGCAGGGCGTTCGGGACGCGCCCGACCGGCCAGGCAAGGAACGCGTCTTCCTCGCACGACGCCACTGACCCCGGCTGCCCCTGCGCAGCGCCGCTGTTCCGATCCCCGGGGGAGTCCCGCCACGCCCCCAGCCATCAACACGCCGGAAGTCGGCCGACCACAGCGGTCCGCGCCCCGCCGAGCAGGCGCAGGCCCACCCCGTGTAGACCGTCCAGACGTCGCCGGTGGTTCGGGACGGCGCGAACACCCGGGGAGTGCGGCGTACCCGACGCTCACGGGGTCAGGCCCGCACCCTTCGCGACAGCCTCGCGGGCCGCTGCCGCGTCCGGGGCGGCGAGTGCCAGGCCGGCGAGCCGGCGGCAGTCGTCCAGAGCGTGCGACGCCAGAGACGCCCGGACGTCGCCGAGGCAGCCCGGCGCGGCCGACAGGCTGGTGACGCCCAGGCCGACGAGGACCAGGGCGAGCAGCGGATCCGCAGCGGCCTCGCCGCACACTCCGACCGGCCTGCCCTGTTCGGCTCCCGCACCCGCGGCCGTCCGCACGAGTTCGAGGAGAGCCGGCTGCCACGGGTCGAGAAGGTCGGCCAGGGCACCCAGCGTGCGGTCGGCTGCGAACGCGTACTGGGCAAGGTCGTTGGTCCCGACACTGAGGAAGTCGCACCGCCGCGCGAGCTCCCCGGCCCGCAGTGCGGCGGCGGGCACCTCCACCATGGCACCTGCGGTCCGCAGCCCGTGGGCCTTCGCCCGTTCGACGAATCCGGCTGCCTCGGCGGGCACCGAGACCATCGGCGCCATGACCCACACGTCGGCGTCAGAGCCCCGCGCGGCCGAGGCGATCGCGGCCAGCTGCGTCTCCAGCAGCTGCGGGTCCCGGCGCGCCGAGCGCAGGCCGCGCACACCGAGCGCGGGATTCTGCTCGTCGGCCGCGGTGACGAACGGGAGCGGCTTGTCGGCCCCGGCGTCCAGGGTGCGTACGACGACCCGGCGGCCCGGGAAGGCGGCGAACACCTGGCGGTAGGCGGCCGTCTGCTCCTCGCCCGTGGGCGCCTCCTCACGGTCGAGGTAGAGGAACTCCGTACGGAACAGCCCGACGCCCTCGCTGTCGGCCGCCGCCGCGGCGGGCAGTTCGTGCAGGGCGCCGAGGTTGGCCAACAGCTTGACCGGATGGCCGTCGGCCGTCCGTCCGGGGCCGACGGCCTGCGCCGAGAGCCGACGTCGACGTTCGTCGCGTGCGGCGGCCGCCGCGACGGTGTCGGGAGCGGGGTGGACAAGGACCGTGCCGGCGGTGCCGTCGACGAGAACCGGCGTGCCGTCCGTGAGCGCGGCTGCGCCGGTGCAGCCGACGACGGCGGGCAGACCGAGGACCTTGGCGAGGATCGCGGTGTGGCTCGTGGGCCCACCGCGCTCGGTGACCAGGGCGAGGACCTGGGCCGGGTCGAGTAGCGCGGTGTCCGCAGGCGCGAGGTCGTCCGCGACGAGGACGTACGGCCGCCCCGGGTCGGGCAGGCCGGGCATCGGGAGACCGAGGACACGCGCCACCGCGCGGTCACGCAGGTCGTCGAGGTCGGCGACGCGCTCGGCGAAGTAGCCGCCCGCAGCCGTGAGGGACGCGCGGAACACGCGGAAGGCCCTGTCCAGGGCGTGGGCCGCGTCGGCCCCGCCGAGCACGAGCTCGGAGACCTGGTCGGCGAGGGTCGGGTCGGCGGCCATCATGGCTTGGGCGGACAGGACCGCGGCCGCTTCACCGCCGGCGGACGCCGCTCGTTCCTCCAGGTCGGCGGCGACCCGTGCCAGCGCCCCGCGCGCCGCCTCGGCCTGCGCGGGGGCGTCGGCCGGTGCCACGGTGCGCTGCGGCGGGAGTGCGGCCGGGGGCGCCATGCGGGCGACGGGCCCGGAGGCGCTGCCGCCCCCGGTGCCGATGCCGTGCAGCACGGAAGTGGTCGTGGTGGTCGTCGTGCCGGTCGTCACCGCTGCTCCTGGGCGTCGAGGTCGGCGGCGGCCAGCGTGGCCAGCTCCTCGAGAGCGGCCTCCGCGCCGTCGCCCTCCGCGGACAGCACCAGCGGATCGCCGTGCTTGGCGCCGAGAGCGAGCACGGACAGCAGACTCCGGGCGTCGACCGGCGTCCCTCCGTCCCGGGCCACGGTCACCCTGACCGGCTGGCGGGTCGCTGCCTGGACGAAGAGGGCGGCGGGCCGTGCGTGCAGCCCGGAACGGGAACCGATGACGACAGTGCGCTGGGGCATGGGATGACACTCCTACGGGATGGGGGCGGGCGGGACGCGAGCCGGGTCCGCCGTGGCAACGGTGGCGGGCCCGCGGGGAGATCGATTTTTCGGCGTGGGCGGTGGCTGAGGCCGGAGGGGGTGTTCGCCGCGAGCGGCGAGCGCACCGGGCGGGCGGCAGGTGGCCCCCGTCCGCTGGGCCTGCCACGCGCGGCCGGCGCAGGGGTGCTCAGTGGCGCGGCCTCGGTCCGGTCATGCGGCGGCCGGGGCCTTGGTGTCTGCGGGCGTCGCGGCGGTGGCCGCGGTGGTGGGCCCGGACGCCGTCTCCGGCCTGCGGCGGCTCTTGAGCAGCACCACGAGGACGGCGGTGACCGCTGTCCCGGCCGTGACGGCCAGGAGGAAGAGCAGGGGTTGCCCGATCAGCGGGACGACGAAGACCCCGCCGTGCGGAGCGCGCAGCGTGGTGCCGAACGCCATCGTCAGGGCACCGGTGACGGCTCCGCCGGCCATCGCGGACGGGATCACACGCAGGGGGTCCGCCGCTGCGAACGGGATCGCTCCCTCGCTGATGAAAGAGGCGCCGAGGACCCAGGCCGCCTTGCCGTTGTTGCGTTCCGTCTTCGTGAACAGTTTTCCGCGCACACTCGTTGCCAGGGCCATGCCCAGCGGCGGGACCATGCCCGCCGCCATGACGGCGGCCATGACCTTGAGGCTGCCGTCGGTGGGGTCGGCGATGCCGCCGACGGCGAACGCGTAGGCCACCTTGTTCACCGGGCCGCCGAGGTCGAAGCACATCATGAGTCCGAGCAGCACTCCGAGCAGGACGGCATTGGTGCCGGACAGGCCGCTCAGCCAGTCGGTCATCGCCTTCTGCAGGGAGGCGATGGGCTTGCCGACGACAACGAACATGAGGAATCCGACAACGGCCGACGAGATCAGCGGGATGACGACCACAGGCATGACGCCGCGCAGCACGGGGGGCACGTGGACGTGGTGAATGGCCTTCACCACGGCGCCCGCGATGAGGCCGGCGGCCAGTCCGCCGAGAAAGCCGGCCTCGATGGTGACCGCGAGCGCTCCGCCGACGAATCCCGGTACGAGGCCGGGCCGGTCGGCCATGCCGTAGGCGATGTATCCGGCGAGTACGGGAACCAGGAAGCCGAACGCGGCGCCGCCGATCTGGAACATCAGCGCGGCCCAACTCGCCGCCTCCGTCCACACGAAGGACTCGGCGACGGATGGGGCGCTGTTGATCTCGTAGCCGCCGATCGCGAAGGCGAGGGCGATGAGCAGACCGCCCGCGGCGACGAACGGCACCATGTAACTGACGCCGGTCATGAGCCACGTGCGCAGCCGGGTCCCGAAGTGGTCCTCGGCGGCGCCGATGTCCATGGGCGCGGGCCCTGCCGCCGTGGCGGTGGTCTCGCCGCGTTCGGCCCTGACCCGTACGTCTGCGATGAGTTCGGCGGGCCGGTTGATCGCAGCCTTGACCCCGACGTCGACGGTGGGCTTGCCGGCGAACCGTTCCTTTTCCCTGACCTCGACATCATGGGCGAGGATCACGCCGTCGGCTGCCGCGATCACACCGGGGTCGAGGCGCTTGAAGCCGGCCGACCCCTGTGTCTCGACGACGAGTTCGACTCCCGCTGCCTCGCCGGCCTGCTGGAGCGACTCGGCGGCCATGTAGGTGTGGGCGATCCCGGTGGGGCAGGAGGTGACGGCCACGATACGGAAGAGCGCGGCCGGGGGAGCAGGGGTGCCCGCCGGTGCGTCGCCGGCCGCCGGGTCCTCCGTGGGCGTGGCCGGAGCCTCGTCCCCACGGACCAGGGCCGCGACCGCTGCGGGGTCGCGTTCCGCGCGGAGTGCGGTGGTGAACTCGGGGTCCATGAGCCGCCGGGCGAGTGACGACAGGATCGCCAGGTGGGCGTCGTCCGCACCGGCCGGCGCGGCTATCAGGAAGATCAGGTCGGCCGGCCCGTCCGGGGCGCTGAAGTCGATGCCGTTGGCGCTGCGGCCGAAGGCGAGGGTCGGGGCGGTGACGTGCGCGCTGCGACAGTGGGGAATGCCGATGCCGCCGTCGAGTCCGGTGGGCATCTGGGCTTCGCGTGCCGCAACGTCGGCGAGAAAGCCGTCGATGTCGGTGACGCGCCCGGCGGCCACCATCCGCTCGGCGAGTGACCGCACGGCGGCTTGCTTGGTCTCGGCGGACAGGTCGACATCGACCAGTCCTGCGGTGATCAACTCACTCATCACGCGGCTCCTTGCTCGCGAACCGCCGCGGGGCGGTGGTGGGACATGGTGGGTCGGCATCCGTCCGGCGGGCCCTGCCGGGAGCCGATGCGGTGGTTGCGCGCTCCGGTGCCAGGGGGACGGTGGGCTCGGCCCGGACGGACGGTCATGGCGCCGGCTCCCCGAGGGGCCGGTCCAGCGGGACGGACCGGGTGACCGTCACCGCCCCCGGATCCAGGCGGGCCGGTGACGGCATCACGCTCCCGGGCAGCTGAACGGCGGCGGTTCCGTGGGCCACGGCGGTGGCCAGCGCGGCGGGGCCGCTGCCGCCTGCGGCGAGAAAGCCCGCCAGGGAGGCGTCTCCGGCGCCGACGTTACTGCGGACGGCCTCGGCGGGCGCGTGGCCGAACCAGGTACCGGACTCGTCGACGAGCAGCTGGCCGTTGGCGCCCAGACTGGCCAGGACCGACCGGGCTCCCCGTTCGCGCAGTTCCTCCGCCGCCTTGACGGCGTCGCCGACGGCGGCGAGGGGGCGTCCGACGGCTTCGGCGAGCTCCTGCGCGTTGGGTTTGACCACGTCGGGCCGTTCCCGTAGTGCGGCCGTCAGGGCTTCGCCCGAGGTGTCGAGGGCGACCCGGGCGCCGGCCCGGTGGAGCCGTGCCACCAGTGCGGCGTACCACTCGGGGCGCAGACCGCGCGGCAGGCTGCCGCAGCAGGCGATCCAGTCCGCGTCGACGGAGCGGGCCCGTACCGCCTCCAGCAGCGCCTCGGCCTCCGCCGCCGCGAGGTCGGGGCCGGGCGCGTTCACCTTGGTGAGGGTGCCGTCGGGTTCGACGAGCGTGATGTTGACGCGGGTGGAGCCGGCCACGGGCACACCGGCGGCCTCGATGCCGTGTTCCCCGAGCAGCCGGTCGAGCAGCGCGCCCTCGGGGCCGCCGAGGGGCACGACGGCCACGGTGCGATGGCCGCCGGCGGCGAGGGCACGGGAGACGTTGACGCCCTTGCCGCCGGGGTCGACGCGATCCCCGGCAGCGCGCAGCACGGCGCCGCGCTTCAGGGACGGCAGTTCGTAAGTGCGGTCCAGGCTCGGGTTCGGGGTGATGGTGAGGATCATGCTCGGACGACCTCCGTGCCGTGCGCCTCGATGGCGCGGGCGTCGTCGGGCGCGAGACCCATGTCGGTGATCAACAGATCCACGTCCGCGAGGTCGCCGAAACGGGCGAAGTGCTGCTGCCCGAACTTGGCGGAATCGGCCAGCAGGACGACCCTTCGGGCGGCGCCGATGACAGCCCGCTTGACCGCCGCCTCCGCCAGGTCGGGAGTGGTCAGGCCGCCGTCGGGGGCGAATCCGTTGGTGGCGAGGAAGACGACGTCGGCCTTGATCTCCGCGTACGCCCGAAGCGCCCAGGCGTCGACGGCGGCACGGGTACGGTGGCGCACCCGGCCTCCGACGAGGTGCAGGGCGATGCCCGGGTGGTCGGCGAGCCGGGCGGCGACGGGCAGGGCATGGGTCACGACCGTCAGCGCGGAATCCACCGGCAGGGCCGCGGCCAGCCGGGCGGCCGTGGTGCCGGCGTCCAGGATGACACTGCCGTCGGCGGGAAGCTCGGCAAGCGCGGCGAGCGCGATGCGCTCCTTCTCGTCGGCGGCGACCGCGTCGCGTTCCGCGAGGTCCGGCTCGAAGTCGAGGTGGCCGACCGGGATGGCGCCGCCGTGCACACGCCGCACCAGGCCCGCGCGGTCGAGAGCCTTGAGGTCGCGCCGCACGGTTTCCGCGGTGACCTGGAACTCCTCCGCGAGGGAGAGCACGTCGACCCGACCGCTGTCGCGGGCCAGGCGCATGATCTCCTGCTGACGCTCCGCTGCGAACATGTGGTTTTACATCCGTTTCCATGACCGAGTCTGTGGTTTTCTCGGATGCTACGCAGGTGACGCGGAGAAGTAAACAGATCCGGGCAGAAAAGCAGACAGAAACAGGCGCCGCCCCCGAGCCTGGGGATACGGTCCGGCAGCGACGACCTCGCCAGCCCCCGCAACAGGCCGCCAGCAGGCCGAGCGCCACCCCTCCCTAGGGCTGACGCCGGTTAAGCAGTACACCGCCCCCCTGAACAACCCATTCCCGGCCCCTGGCACGTCGGGACAACCCTCCGGCTCGGCGCGAACGACCCCGAGGTGCGCTCGCGCTACCCGCCGACCCCGCTGTCGGCCGGAGCCGCGCGTGCACGCGCTCTGAGCTGCACCGGGCTATCGTGCCGTCGTGTCAAGTACGACGGAGTGTCCCCTCCTCTTCCTTGACGTCGACGGTCCGCTGATCCCGTTCGGGTCGTCGTCCGGGCGCCTCCAGGACACGGCCACCGTGGCCTCGGCGTGTGGCGATCAAGGAAACCCCTCGCTGAGGCGACTCGATCCTGAGATCGGCTCTCGCCTCACTGCCCTGGAATGTCATCTCGTATGGGCTACGACCTGGATGGAGGAGGCGAACGAGGTCATCGCTCCGCGCCTCGGACTGTCGCGGCTGCCCGTGGTGGAGTGCCCGGCGTCCTCCGCCGACGAGGGCCCGCGCGGCTTGCACTGGAAGACCCGCCACCTCGTCGAGTGGGCCAGCGGTCGACCCTTCATATGGGTCGACGACGAGATCAGCGCCATGGACCGCCTATGGGTAGACACCAGTCACAGCGGTCCGTCATTGCTCCACCGCGTCGACCCGGCCAAGGGCCTGATGGACACCGACCTCGCCGCGCTCGCCGACTGGCTACGTCTCGTCATCCCGAGACGAGCACCGCGATAGCAGGGCCGCAGGCGGCTCCCTCAACCACTCGGCCGAGCTCCCGGTGTCGGCCCGCGCCCTTCGGGTCCTCCGGGGAGGAGGCCCCTTCGTGCGCGGGCCGGCCGTGGTGCTCAACGTCAAGCTCAGCGGCCGGTTACGGACACCGGGACCGCAGCCAGACGGGCGCAGATATTGGCCCGCGCTCCAGGAGGTCCGGGCACCTGCCTGCGGACCTCGGCCAGGACCTGGCCCAGGTCGAGGTAGACCCGCGGGTCCTCGGTGGTGCGGTGCCAGCAGCGGTGCGCCCGGTCCACCGCATCCCGTACGGCCGGGTCCTCCGGCGAGCTGCCCATCGCCAGCCGGGCTTCGGCCGCGTTCAGCCAGCCGCGCGTGGCCTCGCTCCACCTTCCGGCCAGCCGGGCCAGGTCGGCTCGCACCTCCAGCCAGTGGACCGCCTGTTCGCTGCGGGCGCCGTGGGCTGTGAGCGGGCCCGCTCCCGTTGGACGGCCATGGCCATCGCCGTGCTGTGCCGCCCGGCCTGCACCTCGGTGTAGATCGGGCCGTGTTCACCGCCCTCCGGCACCCTCCCGGCGTCGGGCGCGGGCGCGGGTGCGGCCGGTGGTGTGCTCGGCATCGGAGGAACTTGCGGCCGCGGCGGCATCCGGACAGTCACCGCAGGGTGCGGCACCGCCTCGCCGGTGTCCGTCCCGCTCGCAGGCGGCTGGGACGAAGCCGGGCCCAGCACCCGTACTCCTGCCCGTCCCACCAGCCCGGCACGCGCCACGGCCAGGCCGTGCGCGGCCGGCACCGGGCCGCCGCGCTCGCGCAGCACGGCGGCCAGCGCCACGCTGTACCCGCCCACCACCGCGGCCCGGCGCGGCCCGCACACCACCCCCATCACGGCGGCGCCCTCCACCGCCAGCAGCCAGTCGTCCTTCTCCAGCACCCCCGCGACGTCCTCACCCACCGCCAGGTCCACCACCACCGTCGTCGAGCCGGCGGGCCGGGGCCACAACTCTCTGTTCAGCCAGGCCCAGGGCAGCCCCTCGTACCGAACCGAACCCGCCCCCAGGGCAAGGTAGGGCTCCCCGCACCACCGGTCCAGCGCCACCCGCCCCATCACCTCCACCAGCAGCCGCCCGCCATGCCCGGCCGCCGCCCGCAGCGCCGCCCGCGCCTGCTCAGGTTCCAGCGGCGCGGTCACCTGAGCCACCGGCCCTTCGCCGCCCGCGCCCAGCAGCAAGGCCGCAGGAAGCCCCGCCAGCGCCGCCGCACCACCGTGCGACCCTTCCCCCGCGACCAGCAGCGCGTAGCCCTCCGTCATCGCTCACCTCGCCCCTTTGGCCCGTGATGTCCGTGGTGACCAACGGCGGCCAGGGGCGGCAAGGCACGAGTTCCGCGAAGCGACATCGGGTGACGCTCTCCAGCTACGGTGGCGGCGGGGCCGGCGCCCCAGTGTTGACCCGTTCGGGAGCGGCCCCCGGCGCGCCCCCGCTACCGTGGAGGCACGACCACCCACACGGGAGGCCCACCATGCCGGACACCCCCACCATGACGACCCACGTCGACGGCCGTGAGGTCCGCGTGCCCGCGACCATCGCGGCCGTGCGCGCCCAGCTCGGTGACGACGAGCGCGCCCAGTTCGACCGGGAGGTCGAGACGACGCCCGTTCTCCAGCTCCCGGCCCTGGTCATCGGGTGGGCGCTCCCGGCCGAGGCGCACGACGCCGACACGGAGTTGATGGACCGCATCGCCCGGGGCGAGACCGGCGGCGTGCACCCCGGCACGCAGTTGGCGTGAGCCGCTACCGCGTCCAGTACGGCGACGACGCCACGCCTCCCTCCAGGCGATGCCCGCCGCCCAGCGCGCCGCCTACCAGCGGGCCATCGAGGCGCTGGCGGCTGCCCCCTACGGCCACGGCTCCACCGCCGCCTCGGGCGGGGACCGCGACCGCCGTCAGGTCGCCATCGCAGGCACCGTGACCGTCTATCTCGTCAGCAGCGGCGTCCTGGTCGTCACCGTCGTGCGCATCGTCCACTGACCGGACTATCCAAAGATCGAGACCTCCCATATTTGGGAGGCCCCGATCTTGAGTCGAAGCACAGGAGTTGTCACCTGCGGATCCGAGTGACGTTTTCTCAGCGTTGATCATTTCCAGATCTTGTTGAGGACGAGGGCGGCGCGGGCGATGTCGCCGATTCGGCTGGGGCTGATGGTGACGTGTTGCAGGGTGCGCCAGCGTTGCTTGAGTTCGGCTGCGGCGCGTTCGCCGGGGGCTCGGACGCCTGTGATCAGGCTGTTCGTGGTGCGCGTGTCGGCGTCCAGGGCCTGTTCGGACCGGCCCTTCGGGCGCCGGACCGGGACGAGGACGCTGATTCCGGAGCCGAGGTAGCCCTTGTCGGCGAGCGTGGGCAGGCCGTCGGCTGCCGCCTTGTACAGCGCGGGCAGAGCGTGGATGCGGGCGGCGGTGATGTCGGGGGTGGACCCTGGCTCGGCGTCGGAGACCCACAGCGGGGTGCCGTCGGGTGCTGCGAGGAACTGGACGTTCCCGCCGAACGCCTTGTTCTTCTGGCTGAACCAGAGGTCGTTGCCGTTGTCCCGGACGCCGGTGAGGCGGTCCGTTTCGATGAGCGTGCCGTCGAGGATCACATGGGTCATGCCGTCGTGCTGACTGTGTTCCAGGACCTCGTGGAGGTCCGGGGCCTGGTCGGCGAGGACGTCGATGCCCTCGTGCAGGTAGCGGTAGCCGGTGGCCTGGGAGACCCCGGCGTCGCGGGCCAGGCAGTGCACGCAGCCGCGCTCGCGGAACCAGCGCAGCACCAGCACGGCCTGGCGGAACGGGCCGAGCGCGCGGCTGCCACGCGGAGTGCCAAGTCGCCGTCGGCGCGCGGCCAGCAGACGGGACAGGTACGCCACGACATGGCGTGGGACGTCGAGCGTGGCAACATAGGTGACCAACGTGAAGCCTCTGGTGTTGCGGACATGATCTTGTGGTGAGACCTGTCCTACCAGGGGCTTTACGTCTGCCTGCGGCCGGGCCCAGCCCGACCGGCCTGCTCACGCACGGGGGATTCATACCCCTTCGCGGAGATCATTTCGCTGAGAAAACGTCAGTGAGCGACTCTGTCGGGGATCTTGTGCGGGCGGCTCATTTGCCTTGTCGCCACCAGCACTCCCAGGTCAGGCCGCGTGCGTCGAGGTACTGCTGAAAGCTCGTGGGGCCTCGGGGGCGGTGGGGGTGTCGGGTAGTGCGTGAGGCGAGGCGTTCAATGTTGATGGCGATGCCGGTCAGGACGTGCTGCACGTGTGTCTTGCGGTGGCCGTGGTAGCGGCTGCGGCGGGCCCGGTGTCCGTTGATGAACTCGCAGATGGTGCCTTCGACTCCGGACCGGGTGGCGTAGAGCCTTCTCCACTGGGAGTCTTGCTGGTCCGCGCGGTTCTGGGCTTGCAGTTCGTGCAGGTGGCGGGGGAGGAAGTTCACGGTGCGGGCGGCGGTGCCACGGGTGCAGGCGGGCCGGTCGGGGCACGAGTCGCACTGGTGTGGGTGGAACCGGGCCACGGTGTAGGGCGCCATGGCTGGTGGCTCGAGCCAGATGTGGCTGGTCTCGCCGTTGGGGCAGGTGACCTTGCGCTGGTCGAAGTCGATGGTGAAGTCGTCGCGGTTGAAGCCGGCCTGTCCCTTGTTCTGCCAGGCCCCGCTGGCCTTGACCGGGCCGACGAGTTCGACCTGGTGGTCGTGTAGGGAGCGGTGCAGCAGCGAGACGGAGAGGTAGCCGCCGTCGAGCAGGTGTTGCCGGGGCAGTAGCCGGCGGTCACTCAGTCGGGTGTGGATGCCGGGGAGGGCCTCGGTGTCCCGGGTCGGCCTGGTGGTGGCGATGTCCGTGATCAGGTTGGCCTGTGCATCGTCGGTCCCGCAGGTCTCGGTGACGTGGACCAGGTAGCCGCTCCAGCGGGTGTTGCCCCGGATGGCCCGGCGGGTCTCGCGGTCGTAGGGCGTGACGATCCGCATGGCGCCTTTGGGCTGTCCGTCCTTCTCGGTGCGCGGGCGTATCCCGCCACGGGCGTCGAGGAGGAAGTTCTGCACGACGATCTGTCGCAGCGTTTCCGCGCGAGGACCGCGCCGGTGCGGCGGTAGGCGCTCGAGGAGCCTCCGGGCGTCGGCTCCCGCCTGCTTGAGCCGGGTGGCAGGGTGACTGGGCTGGCTGGGGAGCCGGACCGGACGCCCGTAGCGGGTGGCCCACTCCGCATCCACCAGACCGTCGAGGATGTCAGGTGCCCGTTGGGTGGCTTCTTCCAGGGCCGCGCGTACTGCTTCGAGGACCAGCTCCAGACGGGACAGGTCCCGCGCGGCGGCCAGGACCTGGGTGGAGTCGGTGCGCTGCCTCCCGCGCTCAGTGACCATGCCGGCCTCCCGCATCCGCTCCAACGACAGGGAAAGGAGCTGGTCCGCGCGGTCGTCCTCGCACAGACGATCACGGAAGTCCGTCAGCACACTGTGGTGGAACCCGGGGTCATCCAGCTCCAGGGCCAGGGCGTACGTGAAGTCGATACGACACCGGACCGCCTCGGCCGCCTGCCGGTCGGAGAGGTTGAGCAGGAACTGCAGGACACAGACCGTGGCGAGCTGGGCCGGGGAGAGTCCGGGGCGGCCGTCGCGCGGGTACCAGGAGGCGAAGTCCCTGTCGTTCCAGAGTCCGTCGAGGTGATCACGTACCCACATCGCCGTGGTGCCACTGGGGTTGCTGGCCCGCGCCATCTGGGCTGTGAGCTCGGGAACTACCGCACCGGACCGGGGACGAACGGACACTGATCACCTCAGGAGGACGGAACTGCGCAGGACCGTCTGAAGTGTTCCAAGCGCAACCAACCCTCGTCCCGAGAACTCCAAGATCCCCGACAGAGTCGCTCACTGACGCGGTCACGTGTCAGTGAAGCCTTGCAGAATGTGCCCAATGAGCTATGACCACCGGCCCAGTGACGTGCCCCCGCCCCAGGCCGCCTCCGACCTGGCGGCCGCCCCTGCCGCGAAGACCCCGAAGAACGGCACCCGGGCGAGCGCACCGCGCCGCGCGGAGCCGGTGTACGTCGACTTTCCCCCGGTGGAGAACGGCCTCGACTACCTGCGCAGTGTGGTCGACCATCTCACCTCCGTCGACCCGCCGGACCCGCGGGACCTGAAGTACGCCGTGCTGCATCTCCAGGCCGCTGCCGAAGTCCTGCTCAAGTCTCGTCTGGTGCAGGAGCACTGGAGCCTGGTCTTCAAGGATCCCGGCACCGCCACCCGGAAGAAGTTTGAGGCTGGCGACTTTGATAGCTGCACTACCAAGGCTGCCGTCGACCGGCTGCGCAACGTCGCCGGCGTGGACATCAAAGACAAGGGCGCCGATGCTCTGGTGGCGCTGGCCAAGTCCCGTAACTCCCTGCAGCACTACGGCCTGACCGCCCCGGCCCCCGCCGTGGAAGCCCGCGCGGCCGAAGCCCTCGACTTCCTCATGGACTTCATCCACGCGGAACTGCCTGTGCAGCCCGGGTACCCCCTCGACAAGGTCGAACAAGAGTTGGCATACGTCCGCGCGCGGCTCAGCACCATCCAGTCCTTTCTCAAGCGGCGCCACGACCAACTCCGTTCCGAGCTGGAGAAGGTCCGCCAGGTCACCGCGCAGTGCGTGCTGTGCGCCCAGTGGGCCGTGGTCCTCGGCTCCGGCAGCGGGCCGCTGTCGTGCCGGTTCTGTCACCACGCCTGGCCTGACGCCGAGCTCGCGGCCGTAGACAGCGGCCTAGCGCAGGCCGAATGGGGTGTCGAAGTCGTTCAGTGCCCCGAGTGTTGCGAGACCGCGGTCCTGGTCGACCTTGCCACCGTAGCCTCAGCCCCGGGCCACCGGCACTCGGTGTGCTTCGCCTGCGGCGTCGGCTTCGACACTCTGAAGACGTGCGAGAGCTGTGAGCAGCACTACTCCCCCGGACTGTACGAGGACCTTGGGCTGTGTCAGGACTGCCTGGACGCCCGCATAGCGCGCTTCTGACCACTCCACGCTGCGGCCAGTTCGTCGAAGGGGGAGTTGTGTCGAGCTGGAGCGTAGGGGGCATAGCGTCCGCCTTACAGCAGCTACGGTGACGACGCCCCTGCCTTGGTGACAACTATCGTGCTTCGGCTCATTTCTGGATGGGCCCCGGGGAGGCCAGTAGGTTCAGGCGTTCCAGCCGATGGAGGAGACGAAGGCATACGAGTCGTACTCACTGCCAAGATCCTGGATGACCTCGTCCCACACCGCGTCCAGCGTCTCGGCGTCGTCGTTGAGCCAGGCGTCGACTGCTACGTCCCAGTGGCGGGGCCGCACGGTCAGCCGCCGGACCGACAGGTCGCGGCGGTGGCGGGGCTCGACACGGGTCTGGTCGACGGGGTCGATCTCGATGCGGGTTCCGCCGCGTGAGGTGAGGCGGCGTTTGAGGTCGGCGGCGACGTTGTGGCGCCGCAGGTCCCAGTAGGCGGCGTCCAGTCTCTGCTGGTTGGCGCGGTTGGGCAGGCGTTCCTCGGCCAGCCACGCGAACAGCGTCCGGGGCGTGACGCTGATCCCGGCGCGCTCTATGGCGGCGTAGCCGGCGGGGGATGCGGTGAGGTAGCGCAGGCGGGCGGCGATGCCGCGTTCGGTGTCGGCGGGGGAGGTGATGCCGGTGACCATCCGCTCGATCCCGGCCCCGAGGGCGTCGGCGCCGGGGATGCCGTGGGCGTTGTAGTGGCCGAGGTTCATCCACCGCCCGGCCATCAACGCCCCCCGCCGACAGCGGTGACGGTGTAGGTGACGGGCTGCCCGTCGCGGTCGGTCTTCACCTTCATCTCCGCCAGCCCCCGCCCCTCGGCCCAGGTCTGCCGCCAGTCTCCGGCGAGGTGGAGTTCGTCGGTGCCCAGCGCGGACAAGACGGTCAGCCCGGCCTGGTGGGCCTTGTGCGCGCGGGACCACAGGTTGGCGAAGGCTTGGGAGCGGATGAGGTGCATCCAGTCGGGGCGGGCGATCTCGCGGTTGTGGGAGGACTCGCCCAGGGTGGAGACGAACTTGGAGTACATCGCCTTCACATACGTGTTCGTCACGTCGTCCCCGGTGGCGAGGGCGTCGGCGCGGGCGGCGGCGAGGACCTGGCGCAGGCTGTCGAGGAAGGTCTCGGTCGCGTTCGAGGTCCAGGACTCGTGGATGACCGGCGCCTCCACCAGCCGGTGCTTCGGACCGGCAAGGCGCAGCAGGAGCCGCAGGGTCGGCTCGGTCACCCACACCGGCCCCGCCTCCTCCCGATCTCCCAACGGCGACGGCAGATCCGCATGCTCCCAGACGGGCGGCGTGATCAGATGCACCCCGGCCCGCTTACGGTCATGCTCCCCACCCACACTGTGGGTGAGCTTCCCGATCGGCAGCCACGTCTTCAACGCCGACAAATACGCCGCGTTCACATCCAGCGCCGTCACCGCCACCTCACCATCCGGATGACGCCGAAACCCCGGATGCCGCCACGACGGCCGCGCCTCCCAGATCAGATCCGGATCCGACTTCGACGGCTTACGCAAGATGTCCGGCAGCGCCGGATAGGCGGTGTGCTCATACCGCGCCTGCGCCCGCGTCCGCGCAAACAACCCCATCACATCCGGGATGGCCCGCTTCACCAGCGCACCGGCCGCCGCGTCCGCATCACCACCGGCCCGCGTCAGCTCTTGGTCCACGGCTGCCGCGATCTTCTCCCGCAGCTCCGCGTGGACCTGCTCGGTGGAGCTGGTGCGGCGCCGGTTCTGGTGCCGGGCGTGCCCGGCCCGCGCCTGACGCGCCGCCGGGCTCTCCGTAGCCGGCGCCTGTGGGGCTGGCGCCTGTGGGGCGCTGGCGGGCTGCGGCTGCACGGCTGTGTGCGGCTCCTGTGTCGGGGCCGGGGCGGGGTGGATCTGCGCGAGCCCCTCCAGGAGCCGCAGGTACTTCCCCCGCGACGGCGAGGACGGCATCCCGCCCGCCTCCCAGTTCGCCACCGTCTGCCGCCCCACCCCCACGGCCTTCGCCACCTGCTCAAGCGACAGCCCCGCCGCCTTCCGCAACCGCACCCGCTCCGCCGGGTCGTCGAACGCTGCCGCCAGCTTCGCCTCCGCCAGAAGGGCCGCGACGCCGTCTCCCTCAAGCTCACTGGTCATGGCATGATGATAGACGAAATCTAGTGTCCTGAGTCGTTAGTTCGTGTGCAGTATGCGGCGAGGGTTTCGAGGATCTCGTCTGCGGTCTTGGTCCAGATGAACGGCTTGGGGTTCTTGTTCCACTCGTTGATCCAGCCGCGGATGTCCCGCTCGAGTTCGATCACGCTGCGGTGGGTCGAGCGGCGGAGTTTGCGGGAGGTCAGCTCGGCGAACCAGCGCTCGACGAGGTTGAGCCAGGAGGCGGAGGTGGGGGTGAAGTGCAGGTGGAAGCGGGGGTGTCGCAGCAGCCACTTCTTGACCGCTTCGGTCTTGTGGGTGGCGTAGTTGTCCAGGACCAGGTGGAGTTCGAGGTGCTTGGGCACGGCGGCGTCGATGGTCTTCAGGAAGCGGAGGAACTCCTGGGCGCGGTGGCGTCGGTAGTGCTGGGCTATGACCGAGCCGGAGACGATGTCCAGGGCGGCGAACAGGCTGGTGGTGCCGTGCCGGACGTAGTCGTGCGTCATCCTCGCCGGGACCGTCGGCGCCAGGGGCAGCACGGGCTGGGTGCGGTCCAGAGCCTGGATCTGCGACTTCTCGTCCACCGCCAGGACCAGGGCGTTCTCCGGGGGCGAGAGGTAGATGCCGACCACGTCGCGGACCTTGGTGACGAACTGCGGGTCGGTCGAGAGCTTCCACGTCTCAACGATGTGCGGCTTGAGGCCGAACGCCCGCCAGATCCGCGAGACGGCCGACTGCGACATGCCCTCGACCTGGGCCATCGACCGCGTCGACCAGTGCGAATCACCCGACGGCGGCGCCTGGCCAAGGGTCCTGGCGACCATGGCCTCGACCTGCTCGTCGGAGATTTTTCGGGGCGCCCCCGAACGCGGAAGGTCCACCAGACCCTCCAACCGGTCCGCGACGAACCTCGAGCGCCACTTCCGCACCGTCTCCCGCGAGATCCCCAGGTCATCCGCGACCTGCGCGTTCGGTCGACCCTCGGCACACGCCAGGACGATCCTCGACCGCAGCACCAGAGCCTGCGAGGCCGTCCGTTTGCGCAACCAGCCCCGCAGGACACGGCGTTCGTGATCAGACAGCTCCAGCAGCAACGGCTTCGGACCAGGCATCGCCCCACCCTACAACCGCAACCGAACAAACGACTCAGGACACTAGCTTTCTGATTGACATTTGCCAGCGTTGAAGAGGCAATGGCTTGGCTGATGTGTGCCCACCGACCGGCAGGCTGTTGGGGCGTGCTCCAGGTCATGATCCTGTGCCACTGAAGTTGACCGGTTTGTGCCATCGAACCTTGACCGCGCTCGTCAGCGCTTCATCGAGCGGTGTCAGACCCTTGCTGGATGATCTGGCCATGCTGATTGCGACCAACGAACGCGGCCATGTGCTGAAACGCCCGTCCACGCCCGCTACGGGGGCGATGCTGGCCAACCTGCAGCGGGGGAACGCTTACATGATCCTGGAGCGTGTGGATGAGGAGCGGCCCGGCAGTTGGTACATCCAGGTCCTGCTGTGCGAGAACAACACCTACCAGCTTGAGTACCGGGACGGTGTGGCCGAGTTCCATTACCAGACGCAGACGATGTCCCAGGAGAAGGTCCTTGGGGCGCTGCTCGGCTGGGCCGGCGCGAAGCTCGGCTGGGGGGACGGCTTCATGTGGAACAACCTCGCTGAGGAGTTCGGGCGTGGCGACCGTGACGGTCCAAAGTCGCTGACGGGTACGGAATCGGGCTGAGCAAGGCGGTCGAGGTTCAACGGCACGAACCGAGCAGTGGTCAAACTTCAGTGGGCATCGGTCAAAGACCAGTCGCACAGGAGACAGCCGCCGAACGGTGAGCGTGCGCCGACGAAACGTTCGAGGTGCCGATACCTCGGATTGGTGACGGAGGATGTCGAGAACGTGCCGCCGGCTACGTCCCAAGCAGACACCAGCGGTCACCGCCCCCGGTGGCAGTGGAAGAAGGGAAGCCAGCATGGCGATCCAGCGGATGGACAGCGTCGGCATCGTGGTCGAAGACATGGACGCCGCCATCGCGTTCTTCGTGGAACTCGGTATGGAGCTGGAGGGCCGGGCTGAGGTCGAGGGCCGTTTCGCCGACCAGTGCACCGGGCTCGACGGTGTTCGCTGCGACATCGCGATGCTCCACACCCCGGACGGTCACAGCAGGCTCGAGCTGGCGAAGTACCGCAGCCCCGCAGCGATCAGCGCTGGGCCACGCAACCAGCCGCACAACGTCGTGGGCACGCACCGCGTCATGTTCGCCGTGGACGACATCGAGGACACTGTCGCCCGCCTGGGAACTCACGGCGCCGAACTTGTCGGCGAGCTGGCGCGGTACGAGGACAGCTACCGGCTCTGCTACGTCCGTGGCCCCGAGGGCATCATCGTCGGACTGGCCGAGCAACTCAGCTGAGACCGCGTCCCCAGCGGTGAACCGGACGAATGGCCTGGAGTAGCAGACGGCGGCTACAGCAAGGGGGAGGGTCGCGCGTCACTCGCCGGTGTAACCCGGTAGCTCTCGTTCTCGGGCCCGCATAGGTTCGGCCGCATGGCTGACGAGTGCTTCCGGCATCCACGGCTTGCCGCGATCCATGACCGGCTCGACCCCGACCGCAGCGACCTCGACGCCTACCTCCAGATGGCGGAAGAGCTCCGGGCACGCCGAGTGCTGGACATCGGTTGCGGGACCGGCGTATTCCCCCTCCTCCTGGCCGCCCGCGGGATCCAGGTCACCGGCATCGACCCCGCCCAAGCCTCCATCGACGTCGCTCGTGCCAAACCGGGCAGCGAACGCGTGCGCTGGATCTGCGGTGACGCGACAGCCCTCCCGCCACTGCAGGTCGACCTCGCGACGATGACGGCGAACGTCGCCCAGGAAATCGTTGACCCGGACACCTGGCACAGGACACTGCGAGGAGCCTACGAAGCGCTCAGGCCCGGAGGCCATCTGGCTTTCGAGACCCGTGATCCGGCCAGGCGCGCCTGGCAAGAGTGGACCCGCGAGCACTCCTACCACGTGGCGGAGATCCCGGGCGTCGGCTCCGTCGAGAGCTGGGTCGACCTGATCCAGGTGAGCCTTCCCCTGGTGACCTTCCGCTGGACCTACGTCTTCGCGGCGGACGGACAGGTCATGACCTCAAACTCCACACTGCGTTTTCGAGACCGAGCAGAGATTGAGAGGGACCTCGCCGCCCACGGCTACGAGGTGGAAGACGTGCGCGGTGCCCCTGACCGGCCAGGCAAAGAGTTCGTCTTCCTCGCACGACGCTCCTGACCCAGCGATCCACGCCACTCATGCTTCGATGGCACACGCGCAAAGTGCGATGGCACAGGACATGTTCATCGCACGTTGGCCATTGCCACGGGAGATCGTTCACCGGCCGCTTCGACGGTGAAGGCTGATCGCTCGGCTTCACCCGGTGCGAGAGGCCGGCGGGGCGGTCTGCGCATGATGGCCGCCATGGTGAACGAGGTCGAGAAGATCAAGGTGTGGTTCCGCTTCGTCCCCCGCGAGGGCTGGTTCCCGCAGGACACGGAGGGTCTGTGGGCGACGAGACTCAGCCCCGCCACTGCCCGAGTGCAAAATGTCCCGTTCCTTCAGGACGGCGTGGCCGAGGGCGACGTGGTGCGATTCGAGAGTAGAGCGGACGGGTCGCACTGGGCCGTCGGGCGGGTCAGCGCCTCCGGCAACTGCACGATCCGCGTGGTGCCCATCCCTTCAGGCCCCCTGGGGCGCAGCGCTCAGGCAGTGCACCAGCGCCTTGCAACGTTCCGCCTCGGCGGGGAAGTCTTCAGTGACGACTTCCCCATGGTGGCCTTCACCGCACCCGCGGGCGCGGACTTCACAGGGATCAAGGCACTCCTGAACCGGGGACAAGAAGAGGGCTGGTGGCACTACGAAGTCGGTTCCGGCACCGACCAGTGGTGGCACGCCTGACGCAGCCAGGCGCTGGAGCTCATGCGACCGGTCTTCGGTGACACACGCTTCAGGTTCGATGACACGGGACAGCCGGTGCGCGTTGTGTGGTGCGGGGTGGGCGGCTGGTTTGCTGCGGTGGTCGCCCGAAACCCTCCTGGTGCGTCCTGTGCCGTGCGGTGAGACTGGCGGCTTTGATCACGAGTAGCTGGGGGTGGGTGTTCGTGTCGACGAAGTCGGTGCCCGGGGACGGGCAGCACGGCAAGGGCAGCAAGGGCGTCGTGGGCGGGGAGCCGCAGCGCGGCGCAGTGGAGCTCGCGCGGGATGTGGTGCGGGGTGTGCGGGCGTTGCGGCGCCGGTGATTCCCCAGTTCGAGAACGGGGCCGGTCTGCGGTCAGCGGACCCGCTGGCCGTGGCCGGCCCCGCGCCGGTGGTGGATGTGGAGGCGCTGGCGCTGTTGCTGGCACCGCCGGCGATGCTGGGGGAGTTCGTGCCCCGCTCTCCGTGGAAGGGCCTGCGCCGCCTCCCCGCGCAGGTGCCCGAGCCCCGGACCGGCCCGCTGCCGCAGGCCTTCGCCCGCAGCGTCGAAGAGCTGACGGCAGGCGCCGACGTGCTGGGTGTGCTGGTCTCCGGCGGCCTGGACTCCCTGGCCGTCCTCGTACACACGCTGCGCGCCGCCCGTGGGCGGCGGGTGGTGGCGCTCACCACCGACCTCACCGATGACACCGGCACGAGCGCCGCGGCGGTGGTACGCCGACTGCTCGCCGCGATGAACTTGGACGCGGAGCTGCACGTCCTCGATCCGGCCCGGGACGGCTGTGAGCCGGTGTGGACGCCAGCCGGGCCCCGCCTGGACGCCCTGCCCCGGATCAACGCTGCCGCCGCCGCGCGTGCCGCCGAAGCCGGATGCCACGTCCTGTTGTCCGGCGACGGCGCGGACGAGTTGCTGGGCGTTCCGCGCTACGCCACCGGGGCGGTCGCCGCCCAGCGAGGCTGGCGGGCAGCCGTCCGCTACGCGGCCGACATCGCCTCCTCCGGACCTGGCCTGCCTGGGGAGGTGGCCGCCGCTGCCTCGGCCGTGCTGCCTGCCGGGGCGCGGGCGCGCACGTATTGGGCGGCGAACTGGCCCGCCTGGTGTGACCCCGCCGCACCAGCCGTGCTCGCGGAGCCCTACCGGTCGGCGGCCACCGCCTGGGCCCGGACGTGGGTGGAGGAGCAGATCGCCCAGCACGCCGCGCTCCGCCGGTCGTGGGCGCAGGCCGACGCCATGGACGCGCTCTTCCCCCGCGAGGCGATCCCGCCCGCCGACACCGTGCCCGAGGCATCCCCGTTCCTGCGCCCCACCCTCCTGGTCGCCGCCCTCGCCCTCCCGCTGGGCCAGCGCTACCACCCAGCCCTGCCCACGCCCTACCTGCGCTGCAAGGCCCAGGTGGTGCGGCTGCTGCCACGGTCCGCGCTGCCGGTGCTGCCCCGCCGCAAGCAGTACTTCAAGGCCGCGCTCGCCCACGCGTCCGTCACCGGCCGAAATGCGCCCCGTTGCGTCGCGGCCGGGCTGCTCGATCCCGCGGCGCTGGCCGTGGAGACCGATCCGGCGGTGCTGCTGGTCGTCGCCGCGCTCGAGCGGTGGCTGACCGGCGCCGAACACGCCCTGGCGACGCGCCCCTGACCCGTGACCGGACCGCGCGTCCGAGCAGCACTACTCCACTGGGGGGCAGGGCTGGCGGGTGAAGGAGAACAGCCGGTCCACCTCACGGAAGCCGGCCCGGTCGTAGAGGGCGTTGGCCGCGGTGCGGTCCCGCTCCGGATCGCCGGGAGCGTTGTCGTCGACGTAGAGGATCACCTCATCGGCCCCCAGCCCGGTCAGCAGATCCAGCGAGGTACCCAGCAGGCCCATTCCGAGCCCGCGCCCGCGCGCGGTGGGGGTGACGCTGATCCACCACAGCACCCCGATCCCCGCCTCGGGCCGGCCGATGGTGGCCTGCGCCAGCACCTCGCCTCCTTCGCGAATCTCCACCTGCTTGCCGGGCAGTTCCTCGCAGTCCCTCACGTGCACCTGCGCGGCGCGCGGCAGATCGGCGGCTGGCAACGGTCGGTGCATGTAGCGCCACAGATCCCGACCGGCGAACCCCGCCTCCTCCAGCGCCGCCTGGGTCGCCGCACGGTGACGCACCGGCAGACCCTCCAAGCCCGCGGTCAAAGCGGAGGCGAACTCGAAGGCGAACACCGTCCGCGACCCCAACCGGCCCAGCACATGGGCCACGAGGGCTTGCGCGACGCCGTGGTCCTCACAGCAGTGCAGCCACAGGATCAGCCCCGCCCCGTCCGATGCCCTCGTGGCGTAGGAGACGACACCCAGCACCTGCCCGGCCGCGTCCTGCGCCAGGTCCGTGACCGGCGGATCCAGCTCCGCCCACCAGCCGGCATCCACCGCAGACCTGCCCGCCAGCGCCTCGGTCAGCATGCCAGACGTGCCGACAGGCTGACCGACCAACCGATCAGCGGCGATCAAGCTGAGCACCGCCTCCCGGTCCGCCGCATCGTCATACGGCCGCACCGACACCCGCCTCGCGGCCGCCGCGATCCCCACGCCAGCGCCTCCTTCACGTCCCATACCGCCCAGCCTGCCCTCGGCCAGCTGAAGATGCCAGCACCTCCAGGCCAACCCCCTCCGAGGCCTGCCGAAGGTGTCCTTGCCGACCGCCACCGTTTACCGGCAGCTGAGCGACCACCATGTCGGGGCCCCGGCGATGGTCAGCTGGCTTTCTCGAGTAGTAGCGACGTCGCTTGTCGATGGATTTGGGAGGCGTCCTGTTCCCCGGATGGGTGATGTCGATGAGTTTGGGTTCTGGCACAGATCTTGGGGAGCCGTCGCGGAGGGTGATCGCGCTATTGATTGAGAGAGCCCAGATCCCGGTTGCTCGGCCTGAAGGCTCACCTCATACCCTCCGCTCATGACTGATGATCCGTTCCAGTGCCGGTGTGTCCTCTGCCATGACTACGGCGACCGGGACGAAGCGGACAGCATGGATCTGACGGTCATCGAGCACACGCAGCGGCACGGATGGCACGTCGTGATGGTTCCCGAAGACGAGATCGGTCCTGGATTCGCCTACACGGTCGGCCTCGCGCACACCTACGGCGGACCTGAACTCGCCATGTTCGGGACCGATGTCCACGCCATGCACCGCATGCTCAACACGCTCGGAGAGAAGACCGCAGCGGGCGAAGTGGTGGCGGACGGCCAGAGCCATCCTGATGTTGTCCACGGGTATCGAGTCGCCTTCAGGCAGGTCGATCGCAGCTGGTACAGGACCTTCTTCGGACAGGCCATTGCCTTCTACCGACGGCCTCCCCTCCCTGTGCTGCAAGTCGCGTGGCCTGATGCCGAGGGCCGTTTCCACTGGGATGAGCAGGCTGGCGAGAGGCATCGCGACTCACAGCCTCAGTTGTGGTTCCCTTCGCGTGACCATCCTGTCGGGATCTGGACGGCCGATCTCTGATCTCAAGGGGCGAGCCGGCACCCGGACAATGCGCTACTGAGGCAAGCCAGCCAGCAGTGCGGCGGCGCCGCCCCGACCGACCGCTGTGCGTTCGGCGAGGCCAGCTCCCGAGCCTGAGCGGTGCCCAGCTCTTGGAAACTACGGTTTCCAAATCGTTCGATAATCCATGGACCAATTCGAATAGTCGCTCCGTGGTGGGCCCAGTCGACGAGCTCCCGCATGCGGATGTCGCCCGGTGCAATCCGGCGTCCGCTCAGGCGGTGGGCGCAATGTAGCCATCCCCGCGCCCGCCCACCCCGCCTCGAATCCACGCACCTCGTCTCTGGCTTCTCAGGCCATCCCAGTTGCATCAAGCCGAACGGCGAGGGGACCATGGCCCTGGTAGACGGCCCCGCCGACTGCCTCGCTCTGCGAGATCGCGTACTTCCAGCTCACCTGGACTGACCTGCGGGAGCCGTCGATGAGGCCCCTGGACCAGCTCACCGGTCCCGGTGTTCACCCCGACCCCGACCCCGGAGCCGGGGAAATCCGGGAACCGCAGGTGCGTGGCCAGAGCCGCTGAGATCATGGCAAGAAGGTCAGTTCGTGATCACGGCAGAGCAGTGGGGGCGGCGATGGACGAGACGAGCACGGTGCGCGCGGTCGCGATCGATTACAAGGCGGTCCTGCGCTCGCCCGGGCGCGCCCACGACGGGATCGTCGACTTCCTGCAGTGGCTCGACGAATGCGACATCTCCTTCGTGCTGCTCACGACCGACTCCCTCGACGCCGAAGCCGCCATGAGGGCCGCTGGCCTGCCCGCGCCCGCCCTCCACCTCTGCCGTGACGACATCCCCGGCCAGCCGGCCCGCGGCGGCGCAGCCTGGCTGCTGACGGTCGCCTACCGCCTCAAGCTGCGCGCAAATCAGCTCGTCATCGTGGGGACCTCCGAGCTGGACTGGCGTACCGGCATCAACGCCGGCGTCGTCCACATCTTCGCCCGCTGGGCCAACCACGTGCGGATTGCGAAGGGCATGATCACCCTGTCCGCCGACGAGCCGTCCGACGTCGGTGAGCTCCTGGAGCACTTTCTCCTGGGCGAGCCCCGCTGGGCCTTCAGTCACGACGACCCCGCCCGCTCCTTGAAGATCCGCTCGCTCCTGCCTCCCAGCGTGCGCTTCCCCCATGCCCCCGGCCGGACTTTCGAGCTACAGGACGTCTTCACCCGCGGCCGCACGATCACCGTCGGCACCCAGGACGCCCGCGACATCCTGATGCTGCGCCTGCTCTCCTCCGCCTACCTCGACGGCACCCTGCCCCACCGCAGCCTCTTCTGCGTCTACCCCAGCAGCTCCCCGGGCCAGGTGAGCCAACAGCTCGCCGGCTTCCTCACCAAGGCGAAGGCGATGGTCGGCTCCTACTACCGCGAGGACCTCCTCGAGCGCACCGGCCAGGCCCCGGACACCAGCCTGGAGCGGTGGAGGAGGAGCCGCGGTGAGGCGAGCCCGGCGGACATCTCGATCGGAGCCCAGGCCCGCACCGTCCGCATCAACCCCAAGTACCGGGGCAAGCTCAAGGGCAAGACGGTGATCGTCTTCGACGACTTCACCACCGAGGGCAAGTCCATCGAGTGGGCCCGCACCCTCCTGACCAGCGCCAACGTGGCACAGGTCATCGCACTGACCATCGGCAAGTACGGCGCCTCCCGCCACACTGCCTACCACCTGCGCCCCGGCACGACCATCGACCCCTACCAGGTCAGCTACCACCTGGCAGCCACGAACTTTGTAACGACGCCCGTCACCGGAGCCGCAGGCCCGGGCCCCGACGACGCCCTTAAGGCCACGATGTCCCACTACATCGCCGCTCGGCAGAGCGCCGACTGACTGCGCGCCCTCCGGCGTACCGAGCAGTTCTTCGCCCAGGCAAGCTGAAGCGGCGATCGATCTAGCCGTGCCCTTCCCTCCCGTACGCGGACCGCGTACGCCATGATGGGAAGTGGCCCGAGACACCGATTCATCCTTCGAACATCCCGGGGCCACGAGTAGAAGGACACCCGATGGACCTCAGTATCACCGCTGACCAGCACGACCTGCTGACCCTGTGCGCGCTGCGCACCGGCGGCACCACCTTGGACTGGAACCTGATCGCGCGCGGTGCCCAGAGCCCTGAGGGTCTGGCCGCGCTCATGGACGGACAGGTACGCGAGGACTCGCGTGCCGCAACCAAGAACCGCCCCCTGCTGCAGCAGGCCCTGACCGCCGGACTCGACGATGCGCGTGCCCGCGTCGACGACGAGCTCACCGCCGCCAGCAAGACTGGTGCGCGCCTGGTCACCGTCCTGGACAAGGACTACCCGGCGAACCTGCGCGTGATCGGCAACCTGCCACCGTTCCTCTTCTACCGCGGCGAACTCGACCAGCGCGACGCCCGCTCCATCGCCGTCGTCGGCACCCGCCAGGCATCCGAGGACGGGCGGCGCAGGGCGGCCCGGATGGCTCGTGAGCTCGTCGAGCATGACGTCGTGATCGTCAGCGGACTGGCCAAGGGCATCGACGCCGCCGCCCACCAGGCCACACTCACTGCGGGCGGCCGGACCTTCGCCGTCATGGGCACTGGCATCGCCGCTCCGATCTACCCGGCTGAGAACCACCCCCTCGCGAAGGCGATCCTCAGTGCTGGGGGAGCGCTGCTGAGCCAGTTCTGGCCCACCAGCCCCCCGGCGAAGTACACCTTCCCCCGCCGCAACGTCGTCACCTCCGGCACCACCCTGGGCAGCGTCGTCATCGAGGCCTCCAGCACCTCAGGCGCCAAGATGCAGGCCCGCCTGGCCGCCGAGCACGGCAAGTTCGTCTTCCTGATCCGCTCACTCGCCGATACCCAACCCTGGGCCCAGAAGATGCTGGCCGAGAACAAGGCGATCCTCGTCACCGCCTCCAGCGACATCACCGACCGCCTCGGCCAGGCCGGGGACATCCAGGCAGCCAGCCAGCAGCGCCAGCAGCTCGCCCTGGCCGGCCTGTGACGGCAGGTCTCCCGGATCCCGCAGGCTTCCCCGACTGCCCGGTATGCGCCTACCGCATCACCGGCACCGCCCGGCTGTGCTCCGACTGCGCTGGCCGCACCTTCCAGCCCGTCGCCGAGCCCCACTGCCGAGTCTGCTCCCAGGCCCTCGCGCCCAGCAGGCAGTGCGGCAACCGGGTGTGCGCGCTGCCGGAAGCCGAGCGGGGGTTCTCCCGCGTCGACGCAGTGGCCATGCACTCCGGAGCCCTACGCGACAAGATCCACGAGCTGAAGTACGAGGGGAGAGCCGGGTGGGCGATGATCTTCGGCCGGCTCCTTGTCGGCTGGATGGAAAGCCACCCCGAGGCGATGCGGGGCATCGACCACATCGTCGGCAACCCCACCCACACCGGCCGACAGCCGATCCGACACATCGAAGCGATCATGGACGCCGCCTACACGGAGGACGTAAGACGAGCCTTCCCTCTCAGCCCGCCAGGCGGCCACCGGCTGGTGAAGCATGTCGAGACGGCACGGTCCGCGAACCGCACCCTGGACGAGAAACGCGCGGTCGCGGCGGCGCATGCCGCCGCGCTGACCTGGACTGGAGCCACCGGCGATATCAAGGGGGCAACCGTCCTCCTCGTCGACGACGTATTCACCAGCGGCTCGCAGCTCCAGCACGTTGCGCGGCGTCTCCGGGCGACGGGTGCTGCCGACGTTCGGGGACTCGTTCTCGCCAGAGCCCCCTGGAGCGGATGACCTCACCGTCGAGAGCGGGCCTGTCGGTTCGGCGCGCTGTTGCGGTGAAAGGGAGCGGGGCGGCGAGGTCTGCCGGGGCGGTCGACCCTAAGCGGAAGGGTCGAGGCGTCGGCCCTCGGTGCCGGTGGTGAGAGCCGCCAGCGGGTGAGCTGCTCGACGTGGCGACGCCCCCGTTGCGTAGTCGGCTGATGGCTCGCCGCAGCGATATGGACCGTCTACCGGGCCGAGGCCGCGCCGCTTCGCCTCAAGGCACCCAAGCTCGCCTTCTGCGTGCCCTGGTCGCTGCTCGACCTCCACGGGGTCCCACCACCGATCCCCCAGAACCCCCGCTGACCATCCGGTGCACCCGCCCGGGCACCGAAGCAGCACCTCTTGAGATACCTCTCCGGCGCCACCGTACAAACTGATGCAACGTCTCCTGAGACTGCCACCGCCCCTTGAGTCCCCGGCGAGTGCGTCGTCCACCACCCACGATTGGTCCCGCTCCTGCGGAGCCCTGCTCGGACCGCCGACACTGCGGTGGCCGCGCCCCCGGGCGCCCTCGGCACACCCAGACTGCCTTCTCGGCGTTCCGATCGGTGCTGCGGCGAGGCTGCCCACGGTGATCGGCGACAGATGTGCCTCCCAGACGCTGCAACAGCTTCCCGGGCCGCGGACAAGTCCGCAGGACAGGCCATGCCCGAGCAGAAGGGCACCAGCTGGTACTCCTGCTACGTGGCTGACGCGGGTAAGCCTGCGGCAGAGGCGGGCCGGCTCACCTCCGTATCGGGTGAGCCATGCTGTCGGTCCAGAAGAGGTCCCCCAGCTTCGCAATCCACTCGTTCCTGGCCAGGACGGTCGCCTAGAGTTCGACCGCTGCACCTGGAGTCAGGAGTCGAGATGGATGCTCAGCCAGCCGTTCTCAGCGCGGTGAACAGCGCAGTCGACTCCTGGAAACCTCTGCGCAAGGTCGGGCGGGCCCTGCGCGCTGGCTACTTGAACACGAACCCGGGCGAGGAGGAGCACGAGCACTTCGCGGCCCTGTGGGCGGCCATGGAGTTCCGGCTGCAGGACGGCACCTGGGAAATCGTCCTGGGACCGTTCCGCAGCACCGACGACAACGGTGACCTGGTGCCGAGGACCGTGAAAGAGATGGCGCCCGCGGTCTTCGAGGTCTGGGCCGCCTACGCCCCCGAGACGACCAACCCCCTGGTCCGGGCCCGGCTTCACCACCTGCTCTGGGCGGCCCGGCATGGGTCACGGCCCATCGAGCACCTCCGCTCCGCGGTGCACAGCTACCGGACTGGTGTCCGTAGGCTGCTGACGAAGGCGGAGGACCACCAGGAGGCACCCGCCGACTCGCCTGAGCCGGGCGGGACGGCATCCTTCGAAGGTGGGCTGGCCCGGCTTCGTGCAGCGGACGTCCTGGTGCTCGCTTACGACTTGGCGGCCGCTACGCGGCAGCCGGAGCGTATCGACATCGTTGGCGAGATGATCGCCCTCGGCCATGCGGCGCTCACCTGGACTCCTCCGTCGCCGGGCGTGCTCGGTCTCATGACCGCCCCGCTCATAGTGAGCACGCACGGCAAGTCAGCCGTGCGTCCCCTGCTCGAACGCGCTGTCGACGAGTACTGCGGAGAGGGCCAGTTCCACTACCGGGTGGAGTTTCTCGAAGAACTCCGCTGCGTGGTGGGCCCCGAAGAGCACCGCAACGTGGACGAACGGATTCACCGCACCCGAATGGAACTGGCCGACGGCAGTACGGGACTCCGGAAGCTCCTCGCCCTGGAACATGCTGCTCGCCATGCTCGCGACAGAGGGCTGACCGACGCCCTTGACGAGGTGCTCCGAACGCAGCAGAAGATCGGTCCGGACGAAATATCCATGGACACCATCCGCACTCCGGTCCCCCTGCCGCCGGGCTACCTGGAGGCCGCGAGCGCGGCCATCGACACCGCTGACAGCATGGAGTACGCACTCCACTTCATCGCCACCACTCCTCCCACGATGAGTGATTCCGCGGCCGTGCCGTCCGGGCTGCTGTCCCTGCCTACGGTGTACATCAACGCCAACGGCCCCGTTGTGACGCGCACTGTCGGCAGCGACAGAACTGGAGGAGAGGGCTTCTTCTTTCGGCAGCACGTCTTCGCCCTTGAGGTGCACGGCCTGGTCGTCGAAGCCCAGCTAGACCGAGTCCGCGACCGGTTCCGCCCGACGGCGGAGGACCTCGTGCCGTTCTTCGCTGGCCCGGAGCATGCTCCGGAGACTCGGATGCGCGGTCTCGCCCGCGCCTTCGAGGCGTTCTGGGAGGGCGATGTTGACACGGCACTGGCCCTGGCGCTGCCGCGCCTCGAAGGCATGCTGCGTCGGCGACTTCAGGCAGTCGACGTCGCGGTGATCACGCCTGCAAAAGGGGAGACCATCGGACAGGTCCAGCAACTTGGCTCTCTCCTGGACAAGCTGGATGAGCTCGGCTTTCCCGAGCCGTGGCCCCTCGTCCTCCGGACGGTGCTGGGCAACGCTGAGGGGCAGATGAACCTCCGCAACAACGTCCTGCACGACCTGCTCGACACGCCTTCCCGGCACAAGGCGGCGCTCGTGCTCCAGATCGCCCTGGCTGTGCTCTTCCTCGGGGAGGAGCCACCTACCCGGACGGGAGCCACCGACAGCGGCACGCCGACGCCGTTGCCGTGGAACGCCGCCGCCGACGAGCACCTGCCGTTCCCCGTGCCCGACCCCCGGGCCCATCACTTCGTCACCCAGTACGCCGACATGCACGACATCGTCGCCCGCCTGACGCTGCCCCCCGGTATCCCGCAACCCGCGGCAACAGTGCTGCACACCTCCCGCGAGCTCCTGCGCCACTCATACTTCTGCTACGAGTTCTCCACCGTGGCCCTTCTGCACGCCCTGATCGCGGTGGAGATCGTCCTCCGGGCCAAGATCCCTGACTCCGGCACGAAGCCGCTCCATGCCCTCATCAAGCAAGGCAAGGAGAGTGACCTCCTGACCGAGCGGCAGGCAGAGTTCCTCCACGACGGGCGCAAGATACGCAACCGCATCGCCCACGGCCAGACGGCTCATTCCGTCATGCCTCCACGCTGGGGCGCCAGAATGCTCACTACGTCCTTCACCTTGATCAGCGAGGTCTGGGCGGCCCAGCCGACGGCACCGGTCACAACCGACACAGATGAAGGCACAGATGTCTGAGATGAAGGAGTCCCTCGCGGGGCCTGGTTCCTCCGGCGGGGAGCTGTCCGTGGTGGGGCAGCGCCTGCACGCGGTTCTGGACGCGGAGCGGGTGGTGGACGACCTGCGCCGCTACTTCGGGATCGGTCTGCCCCCGGGTTCTGGCGCGTTCACGGGGGGCCGGTTCGAGCACCTGGCGGGCGGGGGTGACCGTCGGCAGGTCGCGGACCGGTTCACCGCAGAGGACCTGGTGGCGGTGCAAACCCTCTCGGTGACCGTCCCCGCGCCCGTCGCCCTCGACCTGCTGGAAGGCCCGCTGGGCACCCAGCTGTCCAAACTGCTGCGAGAAATCCCATCAAACATTGATATGTCCGATGCCGATGCCGCAGTCGTCGCGGACGGCTCGCCAGCCTACCGGGCCTGGTGTTTGTTGGAGGGCCAGCGCAAGATGGGGTGGGTGACCGCCGGGAAGCTCTTAGCCCGTAAGCGGCCGCGGCTGCTGCCTGTCTACGATCGAGTCGTGCGCTGCGCGCTCGGCCACCCGCCGTCGTTCTGGACCGAGCTGCGCACCGCCCTGCGCGAGGACGAAGCGGCGTTGCACCACCGACTCCTTGGCATGCGGCAGATTGCGGGCCTGCCCGAGACGGTCAGCGCGCTACGGGTCGCCGATGTCGCGGTATGGATGGCCCACCCGGCCCCGGGCCACCGCTGCCCATGAGGACCCGCCGCAGGGGCGGTCAAATACTGACGCGACAGGGCTTGTTGGTCCTTGGGGTGCCAGCTGGCCTGGTGTGTTGTGGGTCTCGGCTCCCAGCCTTACGCGGACGTCGTCCGCGCCCGAGTCACCGCCGACCCCCGCGACCCTGTGCTCCTGGGCCTCGCAGCCCTCGACCGCGACGCCCCTCGCGCAGCAGGTGCTCGTGGATCGATTCGTGCGACATGCGCATCACGGTAGAGGCGCGGTGTGTGAGTGCACCGAACGTGACTGCCGGTGCAGGGTGAACGGGCAGGGTGGTTTCGTGTCCGGGGGCCGCTCATCATCAGGGGATGGGGGTACAGATGGACATGGCGCTGCCGCGGAGGCTGATCGACGGCGTGCTCCTCACGCTGTACACGCGCTACACCGCGAAGGAACTGCCAGCGCTGTGCAAGCGCCTCGGCCTCCCCGTGCCCAGCGAGGGCAACACCAAGCACGAGCGCCTGGCGGCCAGCCTCAACGCCTGCCCCGACGACCGTCTGCCAGAGGTCGCCGACGCGGTTCTTGCTCAGGAGAACCTGGACCAGCCCGAACGAATGGCGCTGCAGGATGCTCTGTGGCTCGGCCGCCCCCACGTGCAGGTCCCGAGCCGGACCAGACGCGAGCTGAGCAGAGACTTCGATCTAGCCGACCACCTCCGCTACCCGGACCGCTTCATGGCTCTGCTGAGCCGGCTATGGCACCTGGACAACGATCCACTTGGCGGATGGACCACCACGACCAACAGCCTGCGCAGCCAGATCGAACGCCACGTGATCCGGTTCCCGGACGACTGGACAACCGAGCACCTTTTCGAGCGGCTCGGTGCCTTCGAAGCCCCGCACCCCCGTTTCGGACACTTCCTCGAGGGCCTGGCATCCCCCGCAGTCCTGCCCCATGAGCCCGCCCAGCGCCGCTTCGTCGAGCTGGCTAACCGGCACCTGAGCCCCGTGGGCGCCCAGCTGATCCAGCACGCAGAGGCGGACGGCTACCCCCAGTTCCAGCTCGTCGAGCACGGCCGCGGAACCGCACGCCGACCCCGCAACCTCATCTTCGCCACCCTGGGCAAGCCCGACATCCGCTTCACCAGTGCCCTCGACAACGACATCGAGGTAGCCGAACGCGCCGACGAGGTGCTGGTCTACGACCGCCCCATCGGCAAAGAGGGACTGCTGTGGCGACACCTCCTGTCCTGGTGGCAGGAATCCCGGAATATCACTGATCACGAGCAGGCGGCGCGAGCCCTCTACCGCCGCATGGAGGCTTCACTGCCACCAAAGTCCCCAGGACAGAAGAACCTGTTCTGGCACTACCACCACGCCAACCGGCACCATTTGAACGACGTTCCCGCCCTGCTGCCGGAAATATGGCTGCACTGGGATCCCAAGACCCTCCGCGAACGCGGCATGCATGCCATGCAGAACCTGCGCATGGACTTCCTCATGCTGCTCCCCGGCACCCGGCGCGTGGTGCTGGAAGTCGACGGCATACAGCACTACACCCCCAACGAAGGGACCGAGCCCGACAGCCCGACACGTCGCCACCAGGCCAGCGACGCCGCGACCTGAAGCTCCGCGGCTACGAGGTGTTCCGATTCGGCCACGACGAACTCCGCGACCGCGACCGCGCCCATCCCCTGCTCGCCAGCTTCTTCGCCACGCTCCTTGACCGGACCCCCGCCGGTCCACCTCACGTGCCGCAGCCAGCCCAAGGCTGACCAGCGCTCCACTGCTCCGGTCAAGGCGCCGCCGGGCATCACTGAGGGAGAGGTTGGCTGAGCGCGCCCCGATGCCACCCGCCCGTGGATGACGAAGGCTCCAACGTGACTGGTGGACACGGTTTGGGCGGGGAGGGGATCTATCGCGCCCATTCGAATCCGAGTTCGGCGAGGGCTTGGCGTCGGGCGGCGGTCAGCCGGGCCCGTCTGGTCTTCTGGTTACTCGTCCATACCCCCAATCGAACAGCCACGGGGGCCTGGCTTCCCGGCTCCGCGCCGTCGTGCGTGGCTGAATGAAGAAGCTCTTCGTGCTGCCGTGGGACCTTCAGGTGGCCTTCGCGGGCGAGGTACTGCCGGGCGGCGGTGAGGCCGCGTTCGAAGGCGTCCAGCCCTTCCAGGCCGGGCACCACCGCCGGCCTCTCCCTGCCCTGCACACCACCTCCAGCCGTTGCGGGGGCCTGGACACCCAGCTTCTCCAGCAGTTCCTTCTGCCCCTCACCGAGCTGCGCCCACCCTGCCGAGGACGTCTGCCGCTGCAACCAGGTGCCGACGTCGATCCGCTGAACCGCGTCCCCGGGCGTACCTCGGACGCGCGGCCCACGCCGTCCTCGCCGTCCAGGAGGCGAGCCAGAGCGGCGTAGCGGCGTTGCCAGGAGACCGGCCATGCCGGATTCCAGTGCTCATCAATTTCCCGTAGCGCGGAATCCCTCGATTCCGTCACCACCATGGCACCTTTCCTCAAATTCTCCAGCAGTTGCCAGACCGCGAAACCATCGATCACCGCATCACGCGGCGCGGCCAACGTGCGAATTCCGCGTAATAGGCACGAGCCACGATCAGCCCGTCTGGAAACGGGCGTCAGCGACGTCCCAGACCATGCCCAACTCGTCCAGCAGCTTCCCACCGGTGGGGGCGCAGCCTCCCGTCGCTGAAGGCCCGCCGCTGCTCGCTGACCCACCTCCCAACCGGATAGCCCTGCTCGTGGGTGTCGGTGGCGATTGTGGCGTCGGTGGGTACGTGTGCGTTGCCGTGCCAGGCGACCCATTCCCGGAGGGCTTCGTAGCCGGTGAGCCAGACCTCGCTGTCGGGTTGGAGGACGCGGGTGCGTAGCCACCGTGCGATGACGGCCGGGTCACGGGGCTGGGTGAACCGCAGCAACGGCACCCCCACCCCCTCCCAGCCGTCCCACCCTGCTCCTGGCCGTGGTCCTCGTCGTCGTGCCCAACCTGCTGCTCCGGGTCGTCTTCGTCCTGGCCGTACTCGCCCCGCTGCGCCTGGCCCTCCTGCTGCTCCTGGTCGTGCTTGTCAGCCCGGCCGCCTGCCGTGTGGCCGGCCTTGGTGGGCTCGGGTGTCCGGGGTCGAGCTACCGCCGCCGCTGTGGGACTGCCGGAGGCGGTGCGGGTGGCCAGCATGAGCCGCTGGGGGATGCGAGCATCGTGGCTTTGGAGGCCCTGAAGCACTTGAATCAAGGGGCGGTACGCCCCGGAGGTCATCATCGCGTCGGGCTTCTCACCGGGCGCGAGGAAGACGGGCACGATGATGCGTGCGACCTTACCCTCGCCGGGTTCCTGGCGTAGGGCGCGGCCGAGGATCTGGACGATCTGGACGGGGAGGAGCGTGCGTCGGCGAGGACGACGCCGTCGACGCCGGCGCGGCCGCGGATGTCGACGCCTTCGGCGAGGACCTGGCAGGAGGCCAGGATCTGTACGTCGGCGATCCATCCGTCGTCGGTGATGCCGTCCGCGAACCGGGCCAGGACCTCCCGCCGGTACGTGGCGGGGTGTTCCCGGACAGCCACTCCGACCCGACCCGGGCCGGGTACCGCGCCGGATCACCGGCATACAGCTCGCCGGCCGTGCCGGGCAGGGAGCGGGCCATCGCCATCGCGGCCAGCGTCGTGGAGTGGAAGGTGAGCAGCGACCGCCCGCCGACGTCGTCCAGATGCGTGAGCAGCGCGGCCTGCAACGCGGCCAGACGCCGCCCCTGCACCTCCTCAGCGCCCGCCTCTGGGCCTGGCGCCTGGGGGTCGGTGATCTCCAGCACGTCGACCTCCCACCGCGCCAGCAAACCCCGCTCCACACTTTCCAACAGCTCCAGCTCGAACAGCACCGGCCCGTAGAGGCGTTCGTCGTCCATCGAGGCCACCAACCGGCCCTCACCACCGGACGCGGGCGGGGCCTCCCACAACCGCGGCGTCGCCGTCATGAACAACCGCCGCACCGCCGGCACCCGTGCGCCATCCAGCGCCGCCGCCCACGCCTTCCCCAGATCCCCCGACGTGCGGTGCGCCTCATCCGCCACCAGGAGGTCGAAGACCGGCAGAGAAGGCCCGGTGAAGCCCTCACCGCGCACCGCCCGCTCCAGCACCCCACGCCGGGCCCGCGCGGCGTCCTGCGGCCCGTCCACGTCTTCCTCGGCGTCGTCCTGGCGGGCGCTCTGCGGCACCAGGGAGGCGTACGTCGCCAGCACCACCACCGACCCCGCCTCACATGCCCAGCGAGCCAGCTCCGCCGCGTCGGTGGTGCAGCGCACCCCGAGCGCCTCCAGCAGCGGATCGTCCTCCAGCGAGCACACGGCAACCATGCGGCCCCGGTGCCCGGCACGCCGCCACGCCTCAGCCATCTGCGCCAGCAGGTCCAGCGTCGGCACGAGCACCCCGCACCGGCCGTGCGGCACGAGACGGTGCGCGGCAGCAGCGGCCGTGATGGTCTTCCCGGTTCCGGTCGCCATCACCACCGTCCCCCGCACATCTCCCGCACCCACGGTGGAAAGGCCGCGCAAGATCGCCTCTACGGCCTCTTTCTGATGCGGCCTCAGGATAAAAGACCCCACCGCATCAGTGTGTGTGTTCACCGGCTGATCTCCTCTGCGAGTCGGTCTGATGACGGAATTACGCCACCCCGGATGCGGCCACTCTTACTCTGAAGGGTGCTCCCAGGTTTTCCCAAGCTCTACCCGTGATGCATCACCCCACAGAGCGACACGACCACAGCCCAGAATCCCTCGCTCGCCCCCACCTGTCAAGCCGTCAGGAGGGGGCGCGCGCGTGCTCCTCCGAGTCCATCCCGCCCACCATTCCGGCACGCCGGATGCAACTCACCCCGCCCCCTCCCCACGTAGCTAGCCTGTCTGTACCTCACTCCAGTAGCAGCGGGAACACGCTGACGCAGCCTCGCCCCCCGAACGCTTAGGCGGTGAATTGCGGAGCAATTCACATGCAATTCGCGGAGCGAATTTCTGAGGGATTCCGAAGGAATCCATTCCCCGAATTGCGGAGCAATTGGAGACGTCGCGTAGCGACGTACAGTCGTTCCTGCGGGGAGG